>NZ_JBLUOI010000008.1:0-122782 GCF_048059995.1 Metabacillus sp. YM-086
AGGATCTGAACGAACAAGCTGACGCGGAGATTCGCCGCTTATCGCAAGCCGATAGTCCGAACACGGAAGTTAAGCTCTTGCGCCGATGGTAGTTGGGGGTTTCCTCCTGTGAGAGTAGGACGTCGCCAAGTAAGATGTAGAAAAGATCAGTAGAGATACTGGTCTTTTTTTGTGTGGTTAAAGGTAGTTAAACCGAAGGTTTGAATATAAGAAGAGACAAAGTAAAACTACTAGCCTAAGGCTTGGGAGAAGCAAGAAGGTCAAGGAAGCGCAGAGAGTGAAGACCGGAGTGTGCGGTCTTGGCACATGAGGATCTGAACGAACAAGCTGACGCGGAGATTCGCCGCTTATCGCAAGCCGATAGTCCGAACACGGAAGTTAAGCTCTTGCGCCGATGGTAGTTGGGGGTTTCCCCCTGTGAGAGTAGGACGTCGCCAAGTAAGAAGAAGAAAAGATCAGTAGAGATACTGGTCTTTTTTTTGTGCAGCATTTTAGAGTAGGATTCAGAATTCGAGAAATTTTTCAGAATCGTAGATGATTCCTTCAAAATCGTAGATAAAACAATTTAATCCGTTTTAGTTCAACATTTTTAAATCTTCGTGCCTTTTCTTCCAACTTCTAGAGTTAGATAAGAAGGACCAAAATAAACCATCTTCTAACATTTTACATAGATATGCTATATTAACTAGTATGGAAGTTCAAAGTAAATGATGATGAGGGAAAATTAATGATGAAAGAAATCAATCACTTTCTGTTTTCAGTTTCCGATTTAAATCAATCAATACAATTTTATCAAAATGTATTTGGTGCGAAATTGTTAGTAAAAGGTCGGAGTACTGCTTATTTTGATTTGAATGGATATTGGGTAGCTTTGAATGAGGAGAAATATATTCTAAGGAATGAAATTGTACACTCGTATACACATATTGCTTTTTCTGTAGAAGAAAAGGATTTTGATCAAGTTTACAACAAACTAAGTGAATTAAATGTAACAATTCTTTCGGGACGTCCAAGAGATGAAAAAGATAAAAAATCGATCTATTTTACTGATCCAGATGGACATAAATTTGAATTTCACACGGGAACATTACAGGATCGTTTGAATTATTATAAGAAGGAAAAGAAGCATATGGAGTTTTTTGATTAAATGTACCAATAAATTTAAAAGAAGCAGTATTGAAATATAGAAAACATTGAATGAAGAAGCTCAGAGCTTTAGGTTTTGAGCTTCTTCTTAAGAGTATTAAATGATAAATCCACTTAATACCATTCCAATATTAATGATGATATGAAAGACAATACTAGGATAGATGCTATTGGTTTTAAGTGTAATTAATGCGTAAATTACTCCTGCAACTGAAATGAATAAACTAAGATAAATAGAAAATCCGATTGATAGATGGAGAAGTCCAAAGCCGACACTTGTAACAAAAATAGCAAACCTCGTAGATGTATATTCCTTAAGACTGGAAAGCAGGATCCCTCTCCAAATAACTTCCTCAAAAACAGCATTGATTAGTGAAAAAATTAAGCAAAACAATAGAAGCGATTGGATATATTCAATATCTTTTTGAATGATAAAAAATAAATATATTAACCCATTAACAGCTATTCCGATTATCCAAAACCAAAATGTATGAACTTTATGAAATGGTAGGATAATTGGATTTTGCCAATCTGGCTTATTATTGTACCAAGAAATGGTTTTATTGAAAAAAAGATGATTTAAAATGATTCCTATTATGATAAAAACAAGGAAAAAACGATTAAGGATAATTTTTATGTCCTTTGGTAAATTTATTGTTTCAATGAAATTATTAGTAACCATAGATACAACAAAGCCAATTAGAAATGATAACAGTAGAGAGATAACAAACTTTCTTTTCTTATTAGTTAATAACATAATTAATAATCCAATAATAACAATTGCGGAGAACACGGTTTGTTGATAAGCAATAGAGATAATGCCTGACAAAAAGAAAACGGCAATCATGATTAACAAAGAAAAGTCCTCCTTTAAATTGAGTGAACAAAACCTCCTATAATTCAGGAATAATAATTTTCGAAAATTTTTACTAGCACAGTAATCTTACCATAAATAACCAACTTGTATGATCAAAGGTTGTGCCCCATTTATTATGAATACACGCATGATAATTACTCAAAATGGTACCCTGTTAGCCCTCATCCCCTTTTTTCTTCTTTTAAATGGTATATGTGTATTAAAATTACCCGAAAATAATAAGTAGAGGTATTAAAAAAGTGGTAAAATGAGAGTACTTTTTTTGAAAATGGGATTGTACTTTATGGAGGTTGAAGAATGACAAGTAAGCCAAAAAAGAAAAAATTTATAGTAGAAGAAAATGAAACGATTGATGATTGTTTAGATAGAATGAGTAAGGAAGGGTACTTTCCTGTTAGAAGAACGGAGCAGCCTATCTTTAAGGAAGAAAAACGAGATAATGTTGTTGAACATGTTCCTTGTGGTAGAAGTATTACATTTGAAGGGAAATTAATGTAAAACACGAACATTAATGTGTCAATAAAATAAATCGTTCGATTTTACGTTGACATCGAAAAGCTTCATTGTTAATATAAAACATGTAAATAATTGATGAACGATAAACCTCATATATAATTGGGAATATGGCCCAGAAGTTTCTACCCGATGACCGTAAATCACCGGACTATGAGGGAAAGTCATGTATATACGATTCGGAAATAGACCAATAATCCGAGCTCGATATACTGAACTTTCTCTATGGATTAGAGAGAGTTTAGATATCGAGCTTTTTTAGTATCAGAGTTTATTTAAAATAGGGCTTTCGCCGATGTACTTAGCGACAAGCCAAGTTTTCTAGTTTTGTAAAGGTGGGGAAAAGATGGAGCCGGTTGTAGGAGTTATCATGGGAAGTACGTCTGACTGGGAAACAATGAAAGCTGCATGTGATATTCTTGATGAGTTGAATGTTCCTTATGAAAAGAAGGTTGTTTCAGCGCATCGTACACCAGATTACATGTTTGAGTATGCTGAAAATGCTAGAAAAAGAGGTTTAAAGGTTATTATAGCTGGTGCAGGAGGCGCTGCACATTTACCAGGTATGGTAGCAGCAAAAACATCTTTACCAGTCATTGGAGTTCCAGTACAGTCAAAGGCTCTAAATGGTCTTGATTCATTGTTATCGATTGTTCAAATGCCAGGAGGGGTTCCAGTTGCAACGGTTGCGATAGGAAAAGCAGGAGCAACGAATGCGGGTTTATTAGCCGCTGAGATTCTTTCAACAGGTGATCAATCTCTAGCAGATAAATTAGATACAAGAAGAGAAGAGCTTCGACTAAAGGTGTTAGAAAGCAGTGATGAACTTGAGTAACCAAACGATATTGCCAGGAGGAACAATTGGGATAATTGGTGGAGGTCAGCTTGGCAGAATGATGGCCATTGCAGCTAGACAGCTTGGTTATCGTATCGCGGTATTGGATCCAACAGAAGATTGTCCTTGTGGTCAAATTGCAGATATAGAGATTACAGCAGGTTATGATGATTTAGAGGCAATTAAGAGACTTGCTGAGGTTAGTGATGTTATAACCTATGAATTCGAGAACATCGATTACACAGCACTGCGTTGGTTGGAAGAAAATGCGGCATTACCACAAAAAAGCTCATTGCTTCTTTTAACACAGGATCGTGAAACAGAAAAAGCAGCCATAGAGAAAGCGGGTTGTGAGGTAGCTCCTTATCAAATTATCCATAACGATGAAGAGTTATATAAGGGAGTTGCAAAGCTTGAATATCCGAGTGTGTTAAAAACATGCAGAGGTGGTTATGACGGTAAAGGACAAAGAGTCCTGCGTAGTGATCAAGATCTTGAGGAAGCGAAACAATTACTTTCTCATGGAACATGTATATTAGAAAAATGGGTACCTTTTGAAAAGGAAATATCGGTTATTGTGACAAGATCTGTTAGTGGCGAGACAAAGACGTTTCCAGTGGCTGAAAATGTTCATAAAGACAATATTCTTTATCAAAGCATTGTACCTGCAAGAGTGTCAGATGAGGTTATTCAAAAAGCAGAACAGTTAGCTATTAAACTATCAAATAGTTTTGAGCTTGTCGGAACACTTGCTGTAGAAATGTTTTTAACGAAAAATGGAGATATCTATATTAATGAGCTTGCACCTCGCCCGCATAATTCAGGTCATTATACAATCGACTTATGTGAAACAGATCAATTTGAACAACATATCCGTGCTGTCTGTGATTTGCCTTTAGGGCGAACAACATTACTTCAAAGCGGTATGATGGTGAATTTGTTAGGAGAAGATTTATCGATAGTGAGTGATCATCTCTCATTACTAAAAGATGCAAAG
Source organism: Metabacillus sp. YM-086 (assembly GCF_048059995.1). Taxonomy (NCBI): domain Bacteria; kingdom Bacillati; phylum Bacillota; class Bacilli; order Caryophanales; family Bacillaceae; genus Metabacillus; species Metabacillus sp. YM-086. The sequence goes on from NZ_JBLUOI010000008.1 coordinate 4,369, forward strand.
CTTCACCTATATGGGAAGAAGGAACCTGCTGTAAAACGCAAAATGGGACATATCACGTTTATTAGTGAAACAATAGAAAAAGATATAGATAAAGTAAATCAAATTTGGGGTTATAAATAGAACGGAGGCAAAAACATGATTGAACGTTATACAAGACCAGAGATGGGTGCGATTTGGACGGAAGAAAATAAATTTAAAGCTTGGTTAGAGGTAGAAATTTTAGCGTGTGAAGCATGGGCAGAGCTTGGAGTTATTCCAAAAGAAGATGTTGCACTTCTTCGTAAGAATGCATCATTTGATGTGAACCGCATTAACGAAATTGAATTAGAAACTCGTCATGATGTTGTTGCGTTCACTAGAGCGGTTTCGGAAACTCTTGGTGAAGAACGTAAATGGGTACATTATGGCTTAACGTCAACTGATGTAGTAGATACTGCTTTATCTTATATACTTAAACAAGCAAACGATATTCTATTAAAAGATATTGAAAACTTTATTCAAATTTTAAAAGAAAAAGCACAAGAGCATAAATACACAGTCATGATGGGACGTACTCATGGTGTACATGCTGAACCAACAACTTTTGGTTTAAAGCTTGGATTATGGTATGAAGAAATGAAACGTAATTTAGATCGCTTTAAGCGTGCTGCAGAAGGTGTTGAATACGGAAAGATCTCTGGTGCTGTTGGAACTTATGCAAACATTGATCCTTTTGTTGAATCATATGTGTGTGAAAAGCTAGGAACAAAACCTGCTCCAATTTCAACACAAACTTTACAACGTGACCGTCATGCAGATTATATGGCTTCTATTGCACTAGTTGCAACGTCAATTGAGAAGTTCGCTGTAGAAATTCGTGGTCTACAAAAGAGTGAAACACGTGAAGTGGAAGAATCGTTTGCAAAGGGTCAAAAAGGATCTTCAGCAATGCCTCATAAACGTAACCCGATCGGTTCAGAAAATATGACAGGCCTTGCACGTGTTATTCGTGGATATATGTTAACAGCTTACGAAAATGTTCCTTTATGGCATGAAAGAGATATTTCTCACTCTTCAGCTGAACGTATTATCTTACCAGATGCTACGATTGCTCTTAACTATATGTTAAATCGCTTCGGTAATATCGTGAAAAACTTAACAGTATTCCCTGAAAACATGAAGCGTAATATGGATCGTACACAAGGTCTTATCTACTCTCAACGCGTGTTATTAGCGCTAATTGATACGGGTATGACAAGAGAAGAAGCGTATGATCTTGTTCAACCTAAAGCAATGGAAGCTTGGGAAAAACAAGTACCTTTCCGTGGATTAGTAGAAGCCGAAGAAAAAATTACTTCTCGTCTTTCAGCGGAAACAATTGCAGATTGCTTCGATTATAACTACCACTTAAAAGGTGTAGATGCAATTTTCGAACGTCTAGGATTATAAAAAGCAAATAGCAAGGGCTAAAAAGTCCCTTGCTATCTATTTGATAAAAAAATATGGTTAGAAAATCTAACAAATAGTTTGTATATACTTAAGGTTCCCAATATTCAGTTTAGGAGGGCTTTCATTGAGTACAGAAAAGCTTGAATTACTATATGAAGGTAAAGCAAAAAGAATTTATAAAACAAACGAACCTACTATTTTATGGGTCTCATACAAAGATTCTGCAACAGCCTTTAATGGTGTGAAAAAGGAAGAGATCACAGGTAAAGGTCGTTTAAATAATGAGATTTCTACATTGATTTTTGAAAAGCTAACAGCAAACAACATTGAAAATCATTTTGTTAAAAGACTTTCAGCTACTGAGCAACTTGTCAAAAAGGTAGAAATTATTCCTTTAGAAGTAGTGGTAAGAAATGTTGTGGCAGGCAGCCTTTCTAAACGTATTGGAATTGAAGAGGGAACAGAAATTAAACATCCACTAGTAGAGTTTTATTACAAAGATGATGATTTAGGTGATCCATTAATTACCGAAGATCATATCGCTCTATTAGAAGTTGCAACACCAGAACAAGTTGAAACATTAAAAACTCTAGCTAAAAAGGTGAATGAAGTGCTTAAAGCTCATTTCCTTGCATGTGACATCCGCCTAATTGACTTTAAATTGGAATTTGGCTTAACAGAGGATGGGAACATTATACTTGCTGATGAAGTATCACCAGATACATGTCGTTTATGGGATATCAACACAAACGAGAAGTTCGATAAAGATGTTTTTCGTCGAGAAATTGGTAGTTTAACAGATGCATATGAAGTTATTTTAACTAGACTTGGAGGCCAATCAACATGTACAAAGTAAAAGTTTATGTCACGTTAAGAGAAAGTGTATTAGATCCACAAGGAAGCGCAGTGAAAAGTGCTTTACACAGCATGGATTATAAAGAAGTTCAAGATGTACGTATCGGAAAGTATATGGAACTTACAATTGAAAAATCAGACCGTGATTTAGATGTAGCTGTTCGTGAAATGTGTGAAAAATTACTTGCTAATACAGTGATTGAAGACTTTAGCTACGAGGTACAGGAGGTTGTCACAAAGTGAAATTCGCTGTGATCGTTTTCCCGGGGTCTAACTGTGATGTTGATATGTACCATGCAATTAAAGATGAGCTTGGTGAAGAAGTAGAATATGTTTGGCATGATGAAACTGACTTAAGCGGGTTTGATGGCATTCTTCTACCAGGTGGCTTTTCTTACGGAGACTACTTACGCTCAGGTGCGATTGCGCGCTTTTCAAATGTCATGAAAGAAGTTGTTAAAGCAGCTGAAGCTGGAAAGCCTGTTCTTGGTGTATGTAATGGATTCCAAATTTTATTAGAAGTTGGTTTACTGCCAGGTGCAATGAAGAGAAATGAAAATTTAAAGTTTATGTGTCGACCAGTTAATTTAAAGGTTGAGAACAATGAAACAGCCTTTACTTCAGCTTATGAAAAGGATGAGGTTATCTCAATTCCGATTGCACATGGAGAAGGGAACTATTATTGTGATGAGCAAACACTTCAAACGCTTAAAGAAAACAATCAAATCGTGTTTACGTACGAAAAAAATCCAAATGGCAGCTTAGTTGATATTGCAGGCATTACAAACGAGCGCGGAAATGTATTAGGGATGATGCCTCACCCTGAGCGTGCAGTTGATGAATTATTAGGAAGTGCTGACGGATTAAAATTATTTCAATCGATCGTAAAAAACTGGAGGGAATCTCATGTCACTACTGCTTGAACCAACAAACCAGATGATAAAAGATGAAAAGATCTACAGACAAATGGGTGTAAGTGATGACGAGTTTACCCTGATTGAAAAAATTATTGGACGTCTTCCAAATTACACAGAAATCGGTATTTTTTCGGTTATGTGGTCGGAGCACTGCAGCTACAAAAACTCTAAACCAATTCTAAAGAAGTTTCCTGTTACAGGTGAAAAAGTACTACAAGGTCCTGGTGAGGGAGCTGGGATCGTTGATATTGGAGACAATCAAGCGGTTGTATTCAAGATTGAGAGTCATAACCATCCTTCAGCAATTGAGCCTTACCAAGGTGCAGCAACTGGTGTAGGTGGAATCATCCGTGATGTATTCTCTATGGGAGCTAGACCTATTGCGATTTTAAATTCTTTACGTTTTGGAGAACTAAAAACTCCTCGTGTGAAATATTTATTTGAAGAGGTTGTTGCAGGTATCGCTGGTTACGGTAACTGTATTGGTATTCCAACTGTAGGTGGAGAAATCCAATTTGATGATTCTTATGAAGGAAATCCACTTGTTAATGCAATGTGTGTTGGGTTAATTAACCATGAAGATATTAAAAAGGGTCAGGCAAAAGGTGTTGGCAACACAGTTATGTATGTTGGTGCCAAAACTGGCCGTGACGGAATTCATGGTGCAACTTTTTCTTCTGAAGAATTAACTGACGATTCTGGTGCAGATCGTTCTGCTGTGCAAGTAGGCGATCCATTCATGGAAAAACTTTTATTAGAAGCTTGCTTAGAAGTAATTAAGAATGACGCTTTAGTTGGAATTCAAGACATGGGTGCAGCTGGATTAACAAGTTCATCAGCAGAGATGGCAAGTAAAGCTGGTTCTGGTATTGAAATGGACTTAGATCTCATTCCACAACGTGAAACAGGAATGTCCGCTTATGAAATGATGCTTTCTGAATCACAAGAAAGAATGCTGCTTGTTATTGAAAAAGGAAGAGAGCAAGAAATCGTTGATCTTTTTGAGAAATATGATTTAGAAGCTGTTTCAGTTGGTAAAGTAACAGATGATAAAATGCTTCGTCTTTTCCATAAAGGTGAAGTGGTATGTGAGCTTCCAGTTGACGCTTTAGCAGAAGAAGCACCTGTTTACCACAAACCATCTAAAGTACCTGCTTATTATGAAGAGTTCCAACAAATGAACGTAGCACCTCTTCAAGTAGATAACTATAAAGAAACACTTGTGAATCTATTAAAGCAACCAACGATTGCATCTAAAGAATGGGTTTACGATCAATATGATTATATGGTTCGTACAAATACAGTTGTAGCACCAGGTTCTGATGCAGCAGTAGTACGTATTCGTGATACGAAAAAAGCTTTAGCGATGACAACTGACTGTAACTCTCGTTATCTTTATTTAGATCCTGAAGTTGGTGGGAAAATTGCGGTAGCAGAAGCAGCTCGTAACATCGTATGTTCTGGTGCAACTCCACTTGCGATTACAGATAACTTGAACTTCGGTAACCCGGAGAAACCAGAAATTTTCTGGCAAATTGAAAAAGCGGCTGATGGAATTAGTGAAGCTTGCCGTGTATTAAATACACCAGTTATCGGCGGTAACGTGTCTTTATATAACGAAACAAATGGAACAGCGATCTATCCAACACCTGTTATCGGTATGGTTGGATTAATTGAAGATACAGATCATATTACAACTCAAGACTTTAAAGCAGCTGGAGATCTAATCTATCTTGTTGGTGAAACAAAGCCGGAGTTTGGTGGTAGTGAGCTTCAAAAGTTAACACAAGGCGAAATCTTTGGTCAATCACCGGAGCTAGATTTAGAGAAAGAAAGCAAAGTTTTAGGACAAATTTCTGCTGCGATTCGTGCGAAGTCAGTAGCATCTGCTCATGATGTATCTGAAGGTGGTGTAGCGGTTGCGCTAGCTGAACCATTATTTGGTCATGAAGGACTAGGAGCTACTGTTACTCTTCAAGGTGATGCAACGGCAGCATTATTTAGTGAATCTCAAACAAGATTTATCCTTTCTGTGAAAAAAGAAAACAAAGAAGCCTTTGAAAGTTTAGTAGATGCAGTTTGTATTGGAGAAGTAACGGATTCTGGCAAACTTATCATTTCAAATGAGAAGAACGAAACACTTGTCGATGCATCTGTTGAAGAATTAAAGGATGCATGGAAAGGAGCAATCCCATGCTTGCTGAAATCAAGGGATTAAACGAAGAATGTGGCGTCTTTGGAATTTGGGGTCATCCTGAAGCAGCACAAATCACTTATTATGGTCTTCACAGCTTACAGCACCGTGGACAAGAAGGCGCTGGGATTGTAACAAGTGATGGCGAGAAGCTTACAGGAATGAAGGGGTTAGGCCTCATTAACGAAGTATTTGCGGGCGGAAAATTAAATGAACTGTCAGGTAAAGCAGCAATCGGTCACGTTCGTTATGCAACAGCTGGTGGAGGCGGATATGAAAATGTCCAGCCTTTGCTTTTCAAATCACATAGTGGCGGATTAGCTCTTGCTCATAACGGTAACTTAGTAAATGCGACACAGCTTAAGCATCAGCTTGAGAGCCAAGGAAGTATTTTTCAAACAACTTCTGACACAGAGGTGCTTGCCCACCTTATTAGAAGAAGTGGTTATCAAGATTTGAAAGAAGCTGTGAAAAACGCATTAACGATGATTAAAGGAGCGTACGCCTTTTTAATCATGACAGAAACAGAAATGATGGTTGCTTTAGATCCTAATGGTTTACGTCCATTATCGATCGGAGTTATGGGTGATGCATATGTAATTGCATCTGAAACTTGTGCGTTTGATGTTGTCGGAGCGAAATATGAAAGAGATGTTCAGCCTGGTGAACTGCTTATTATCAATGATGAAGGTATTCGTTCTGAACGTTTTTCAATGAATATTAATCGTTCTATATGCAGTATGGAATATATTTATTTCTCTCGTCCGGATAGTAATATTGATGGAATTAATGTTCATACTGCCCGTAAAAATTTAGGAAAACGATTAGCTGTTGAGTCTGAGGTAGATGCAGATGTTGTAACAGGTGTACCTGATTCAAGTATTTCAGCTGCGATTGGTTTTGCAGAGTTAACAGGTATTCCTTACGAATTAGGGTTAATTAAAAACCGTTATGTAGGTCGTACGTTTATTCAGCCATCTCAATCTCTTCGTGAACAAGGGGTTAAAATGAAGCTTTCTGCTGTACGTGGTGTTGTTGAAGGAAAGCGCGTTGTAATGGTTGATGATTCGATCGTTCGAGGAACAACAAGTCGACGTATTGTTAATATGCTTCGTGAAGCAGGTGCAACTGAGGTTCACGTGCGAATTAGTTCACCACCTATTGCAAATCCATGTTTCTATGGAATTGATACGTCAACACATGAAGAGCTCATTGCCTCTAACCATTCAGTCGAAGAAATCCGTCAAATCATTGGAGCAGACAGCTTAGCATTCCTAAGTGTCGAAGGTTTACTCGAAGGACTAGGCCGCCCATATGAAGGTGAAACAAGAGGTCAATGCTTAGCTTGTTTCACAGGACGCTACCCAACTGAAATTTACGCGGACACGGTACTGCCGCATGAGAAGGCGTAAATAGAAAATGCTGATAGGAATCGAGTGGTCGATTCCTGTCTTGTTTTCGGTACGTGTTTTTGTGGTGCCTGGCACCACCCGAAATTTGTCGAATTAATAAGGAGGATCACACACATGTCTGACGTTTATAAGCAAGCTGGTGTTGATATAGAAGCAGGATATGAAGCTGTTTCAAGAATGAAAAAGCATGTTGCCAAAACAATGCGCACAGGTGTATTAGGTGGCCTTGGTGGCTTTGGTGGGATGTTTGATTTAAGTGAACTAAATTATAAAAAGCCTGTACTTGTTTCAGGTACAGATGGTGTTGGGACAAAATTAAAGCTTGCTTTTATGGCTGATAAGCATGATTCAATTGGAATTGATGCAGTTGCAATGTGTGTGAATGACATCTTAGCTCAAGGAGCTGAGCCTTTATTTTTCTTAGATTATTTAGCCCTTGGCAAAGCAAAGCCTGAAAAAATTGAACAAATTGTAAAAGGGATCGCTGATGGCTGTGAACAATCTGGCTGTGCATTAGTCGGTGGAGAAACAGCGGAAATGCCTGGTCTATATGAAGAAGATGAATATGATGTTGCTGGTTTCTCTGTGGGTGTTGTTGAAAAAGACAACATTGTAACAGGAGAGAACATTAAGCCAGGGCATGTGTTAATCGGACTCGCATCAAGCGGTATTCATAGTAACGGGTTTTCTTTAGTTCGTAAAATTCTCCTTGAAGATCAAAAACTTGATTTGAATGGGGTATATGCACCGTTTACACAAAGCTTAGGAGATGTATTATTAACTCCAACAAAAATTTACGTAAAGCCTGTTCTTGAAGTAATTAAGAAATATCAAGTAGATGGAATGGCTCATATTACTGGTGGTGGATTTATTGAAAACATTCCTAGAATGCTGCCGGAAGAAACAGCTGTTGAAATCGACCTTGGTGCTTGGCCAATGCTTGATATTTTTAACTTCCTGAAGGAAAAAGGACAATTAAGCAGTGACGATATGTATAATGTGTTCAATATGGGAATTGGTTTTGTACTTGCTGTAAAAGAAGAGCTTTTACAAGATGTTATGCAAGAGTTAGAAGCTAACAATGAAAAAGGTTATGTCATTGGGCGTGTTGTAGAAGGTTCTGGTGTTACGTTTAATGGAGGAGCACGTTAATGAAGAAAATAGCCGTATTTGCGTCAGGGAATGGCAGTAATTTTCAAGCAATCCTTGATCAAGTTAAGCTTGGTGCAGTAGATGCAGAGATTGGTTTTGTTTTTTGTGATAAGCTTAAAGCAGGTGTCATTGAGCGTGCAAAATCAGCTAACATTCCTGTTTTTAGTTTTGTACAAAAAGACTTCGAAAACAAAGCGCAATTCGAAGAGGAAATTTTGACTCATTTGCGTGATCACCAAATAGATTTCGTTATCCTAGCAGGTTATATGAGATTAATTGGGGATACGTTATTACAGGCTTACGAAAATAAAATTGTGAATATACATCCATCTTTACTACCAGCTTTTCCAGGTAAAGATGCGATAGGACAAGCTTATCGTGCAGGAGTGAAGGTAACTGGTGTTACCGTACATTATGTGGATGCAGGAATGGATACAGGCCCGATTATTGCTCAACAAGCAGTCGAGGTTGCTTATGGTGATACAGAAGATATGATTGCAGAAAAAATCCATAAAGTTGAACATCTTTTATATCCGAAAGTCATTCAAGAATTAGTATCAAAATAATGTGTAGAGGTGAAAATTGATGGCAGTGAAACGTGCGCTAGTTAGTGTGTCAGATAAAGAGAATCTTGTCCCATTTGTAAAGGAATTAATTGAATTAGGCGTTGAAGTTATTTCAACTGGAGGAACAAAGAAATTACTTGAGGAAAACGGCTTAAATGTTATTGGGATTTCTGAAGTAACTGGATTTCCGGAAATCATGGATGGTCGTGTAAAAACTCTTCATCCAAACATTCATGGTGGTTTACTAGCGGTACGTAATAACCCTAGTCATATGGATCAATTAAAAGAAAATAACATTGAAACAATCGATATGGTTGTTGTAAACCTTTATCCTTTTAAAGAAACAATTTCTAAGCCGGACGTTCAATTTCAAGATGCGATTGAAAATATCGATATTGGCGGACCATCAATGCTTCGTTCTGCAGCAAAAAATCATGAAGATGTAACAGTTCTTGTTGATCCACAAGATTACAGTACTGTTTTAGAAGAGCTAAAAGCTTCAGGTGAAGTATCACTAGCTCAAAAACAACGTTTAGCTGCAAAAGTTTTCAGACACACAGCTGCTTATGATGCTTTAATTGCAGAATTTTTAACAAAAACAGTTGGTGAAGAAGATCCTGAAACAGTTACTTATACATTTGAGAAAAAGCAATCTCTTCGTTATGGGGAAAACCCTCATCAAAATGCTACTTTCTATCAAAAACCATTCGTTCCAGTAGCATCTATTGCAAACGCGGAGCAGCTTCATGGAAAAGAGCTTTCTTTTAACAATATTAAAGATGCCGATGCAGCTCTTCAAATTGTTCGTGAATTTACAGAGCCAGCTGCAGTAGCAGTTAAACATATGAACCCATGTGGAGTAGGGGTAGGTACTTCAACATTAGAAGCCTTCACTCGTTGCTTCGAAGCAGATCCAACGTCAATTTTCGGTGGTATTGTTGCACTGAATCATGAAGTTGATGTAGAAACAGCTAAAAAGCTACACGAAATCTTCCTTGAGATTGTCATTGCCCCATCATTCAGTCAAGAGGCATTAGATGTTTTAACAGCTAAGAAAAACCTACGTTTATTAACAATTGATGTGTCAGCTGCTTCTAAGCCTGAAAAAGTTCTTCAATCTGTTCACGGTGGCTTACTAGTTCAAGATGAAGACACACTATCTTTAGATGATGTGGAAGTAACAATCCCAACAAAACGTGAACCATCAGAAGATGAATGGAAAGACTTAAAATTAGCTTGGAAAGTTGTTAAACATGTAAAATCAAACGCCATTGTATTAGCAAAAGATGAAATGACAGTTGGAGTTGGTGCAGGGCAAATGAATCGTGTTGGCGCTGCTAAAATTGCAATCGAGCAGGCTGGTGAAAAAGCACAAGGTAGCGCAATGGGCTCTGATGCTTTCTTCCCAATGTCAGACACAGTTGAAGCCGCTGCAAAAGCAGGTGTAACAGCAATCATCCAACCTGGTGGCTCAATCCGTGACGAAGATTCAATCCGCATGGCTGATGAATATGGAATTACAATGGTGTTCACAGGAGTACGTCATTTTAAACATTAAAATACTTAATCTAGCAATTGGCTGTTTGCCAATTGCTTCTATTCTAACCTCTGATATCTAACTTCTGTAGAACAAGATATTAACAAGAGGATAATAGCTTTTAGCAGATAAACATAAATCAAAGTGCAATAAAATATATGTGGGGTGTATTCATGAAGGTACTGATTATCGGACAAGGCGGACGTGAGCATGCGTTAGTTTGGAAGGCAGCACAAAGCAATCTTGTAGAAGAGGTCTTTGTTGCACCTGGCAATGATGGAATGAATGAGTTTGCAACAAGAGTAGCTATTAGTGAAAATGATAATGAAGCACTAGTTGCCTTTGCAAAAGAGCAAAATATCGATTTAACAATCGTAGGCCCAGAAGTTCCATTACTAAACGGAATTGTGAATGACTTTGAACGTGAAGGCTTAAAAATATTTGGTCCAAGAAAAGAAGCTGCACTTATTGAAGGTAGCAAGAATTTCGCCAAAGAACTTATGATTAAATATAGAATTCCTACAGCGGAGTATCAAACGTTTACGAATGTAGATGAAGCAAAATCTTACGTTGAACAAAAAGGTGCACCTATTGTTATTAAAGCTGACGGGTTAGCAGCTGGAAAAGGTGTAACTGTTGCTGAAACACTAGATGTTGCTTTAGACAGTGTGACAGATATGCTTGAAAATGCAAAATTTGGTGATGCTTCAAGCTCTGTTGTTATTGAGGAATTTCTTGCTGGGGAAGAATTTTCATTAATGGCATTTGTGAAGGGTGAAAATGTTTATCCAATGGTCATTGCTCAAGATCATAAACGTGCTTATGACAATGATGAAGGGCCAAACACTGGTGGAATGGGTGCATATTCTCCTGTACCACAAATTTCAGATGAAGTAGTAAATACCGCAGTTGAAACAATATTGAAGCCTGCTGCAAAGGCTCTTGTAAGTGAAGGTCGTTCATTTACAGGAATTTTATATGCTGGTCTTATTTTAACAAATGATGGCCCTAAAGTGATTGAATTTAATGCTCGCTTTGGTGATCCGGAAACTCAGGTTGTTTTACCAAGGTTGAAATCGGATTTAGTATCATCATTATTATCAATTTTGAATGAAGAACCTGTGGAATTAGAATGGTCAGAAGAAGCTGTTCTTGGTGTCGTACTAGCTTCAAAAGGCTACCCTAATGATTATGAAAAAGGTCTTCCAATTGGACAACTTTCTGAGAAGCATGAAAAGGCAGTCATTTTCCATGCGGGAACAAAGAAAGTTGATGATCAGTTTGTGAATAACGGTGGACGTGTGCTTGTTGTTTCTGGATATGGTGAAACAATTAGTGACGCACAAGAGCAAGCATATGCGTTAGTTGAAAAGATTTCTGTACCAGCTTTATTCTATCGTAAAGATATTGGCAATAAAGCGATTAAGCACGGCGTTTCTTAATAAAGACGAAAAGTAATGCAACAATCCCGCCGATTAGTGCAATAAGAATAAAAGACATATCTGTTAAATATTCTAAAAACATTTTATACACCTCCTGTTTAAATAAGGGACTGGCTACTAATGGCCAGTCCCATTTTTCATTTTTCAAAGTCGTTATGAAGGGTTGTACGTAACAGCATCTTCTTCATCGTCAAAGTAATCTTCTTCATCATCATCAAAGAAGAAAGTTGATGATGAATTTTCAAATAAATAGGTGATCGGACAGAAGCGTAAAATACCTTCACCAACCTTCATTGCACCTAGGATGATGGCAATAAGGTAGGAATCTCTCCATGGCTTTTTACAATATTTAGAAGTAGCCCATGATAAAACAGAAAGGCCACATGTTATACGAATTAAAGCATTAACGATACCTATATTTGGTCGCACCATAATAAATCATTACCTCCCATATTTGTCATTAAATTGAAATAAAACTTTAATGCGTTAATAAGTTTCCTGTGTTAACATAGAATTTATATAGTCTTACAAAAATTGGAGGGATTTTTTATGCCCGAACAAAAATTTCTATGGAAAAACAGTCAAATACGAAAGCAGATAGATGTATTATCGAACAAATTATCATCTACAACAATTTTGAAAAACGTCACATATCTTAACTCATATTTAAGACAATGGATTAAAGCTAATATCTGGATCTACGATGATCGTATCGTCTATGTGGGAGACAATTTACCTGAACAAACAACAGAAACAGAAGTAATTGATTGTTCTGCTAAAGTGGTAGTACCAGGATATATTGAGCCACACGCTCATCCATTTCAGTTATATAATCCCCACACATTAGCAAAGTATGTGTCACAAACGGGTACAACAACCTTAATAAGTGATAACCTTTTTCTGCTATTACGTTGCAACAAAAAGAAAGCGCTTACTTTTATTGATGATATGGATAAGTTGCCTTACCATTTTTATTGGTGGGCAAGATTTGATCTACAAACAGAAGTACATTCTGAAGAAAAAATCTTTTCACATGATTTTGTGAAAAAATGGTTAGAGCATCATTCAGTCTTACAGGGTGGTGAATTAACGGGCTGGCCTAAGCTTAGAGATGGTGATGATTGGATTCTTTATTGGCTACAGGAAACAAAGCGAAAAGGTAAAAGGCTCGAAGGACATTTTCCTGGTGCCTCGGAAAATACATTAACAAAAATGAAATTATTTGGTGTTGATAGTGACCATGAATCAATGACCGGAAAGGATGTTATGAACCGGTTAAAAATGGGGTACACAGCAGCGTTAAGGCAATCATCTATAAGACCAGACTTAAGTAAGCTGATAAAAGAGGTTCAGGATGAAGGTCTCACAACTTACGATCATTTATACTACACAACAGATGGAGCCAACCCTGACTTTTATGAAAAAGGTATGATTAACCGTTGTATAGAAATAGCGCTTGATAGCAATGTTCCTGCAATTGATGCTTATAATATGGCGGCCTTTAATGTTGCAAAATATTATCAAATAGAAGACAGAATCGGGGTTATTGCCCCAGGAAGGGTAGCAACGCTTAATATTCTTGAATCAATAGACCGTCCTGACCCAATAGCGGTCATGACAAAAGGAAAATGGATCATGCAAGATGGAATTCCTCAACAAGAGGACCATGAAGTCGATTGGAATCAATATGGTCTTGAACCGGTTGATTTTAAATGGGATTTAACAATGGACGATCTACAATTTTCTATGCCACTAGGTATGAAAATGCGAAATGCGGTCATCATGGAACCATACTCTGTTACTATTGATAGTTCAGCAAATGATTTGTCCGAAAAACATGATGAAAGCTTTTTAGCTTTAATTGACCGTAATGGTGAGTGGCGAATTAATACGGTGATAAAGGGCTTTGCCAACCATGTTCAAGGCTTTGCAAGCTCCTATTCAACAACTGGAGATATTATTATCATTGGAAAACAAAAAACAGAAATGCTTGCTGCTTTTGAAAGAATGAAGGAAATGGGTGGAGGTATTGTCCTGACAGAAAACAATGAAGTGATTTTTGAAATGCCTCTTCAATTAAACGGGGGAGCTTCAAATGAAGAGCTTACACATGTTATTGATAAGCAAGCAAAATTGACCTCTTTATTACAAGAAAGGGGATACAGTTTTGATGATCCTATTCATTCATTGCTATTTCTGTCATCCACTCATTTACCATATATACGAATTACACCAAGAGGGATTTTTGATGTGATGAAAAAAACGGTACTCTTTCCATCTATAATGCGTTAAAATATAAAAGTGTAATAATAAGATAAGGTTGTGTTAGTTTGATTAAGGGTAAGTATTCATTGGTTATCGTATCATTACTTGTTTTCTTAAGTGCATGTAATCAAAACGAGGACCAAGCCGAAAGCATTGTTAAAAAAGATGATGTTGTTCAGCAAGAAGATGAACCAGTCGTTGCAGAGGTTGAAGTTGAAGAAAGCGTTATCTATCCTCTAACCGGAATAGCAACAGAAGAGCAGAATATTACACAACGTCCAGTTGCTGTGATGATTAATAATCATCCTAAAGCGAGGCCGCAATCCGGATTAACGAAAGCAGACGTTGTATATGAAGTACTTGCAGAAGGGAATATTACAAGGTTTTTAGCTGTATTTCAAAGTGAAGTACCTGATATAATAGGACCGGTTAGAAGTGCTAGGGATTATTATATTGATATAAGCAAAGGATTTCATGCCCTATATATTAGCCATGGATGGAGTCCTTCGGCAAAAGAGAGGCTTGTAAGTAATGAGGTTGATCATATAAACGGCATGTTACACGATGGCACTCTTTTTTGGAGGGCAGATCATCGTAACGCGCCTCATAATTCATATATCTCAAAGGACAATATCTTACAAGGTGCAGAGTTAAAACAATATACAATGACGGAAGATGTTATCCCATTCAATTTTCTTACTGAGGAAGAAATGAAGGAGATAAAGGGAGAGCAGGTAAACAAGTTTGTTATAAAATATGACAAATCTGAAACATGGCAAAGCACATACGAGTATAATCAAACTGAACAAACCTATAAAAGATATAGTGGAAATGAAGAAACGGTTGACTTAGAAAGTGGAGATTCTCTAGAACTAACAAATATCTTTGTTGTTCAAATGGAACATAAGGTGATTGATAAAGAAGGCAGGCGTACAATCGACATAACATCAGGAGGAAAAGCTCTACTACTGCAAAAGGGTATGATGCAGGAGGTAGAATGGGAGAATCATGATGGTCGAATTCTACCGGTAAAAGATGGGGAAATTGTAAAGATGGTGCCGGGAAGAACATGGGTAAATGTCGTCCCATCTTTGGATCAATTTCTAATTCAATCGTAATAGTAAAAGGAGAATGAATAGATTATGCAAATAGAAAAGCTTCGTGGAAAAGAATTAGATCAACTTTTTCAATCTATTTTGTCATTAAAAGATTTAGAGGAATGCTATCGTTTCTTTGATGATTTATGTACTGTAAACGAAATCCAATCACTTGCACAACGACTTGAAGTAGCTAGAATGCTGCGTGATGGATATACGTATCATAAAATTGAAACAGAGACTGGAGCAAGTACAGCAACGATTTCCCGCGTTAAACGTTGCTTAAATTATGGAAATGATGCTTACACAATGGCTCTTGAACGTGTTCATGGAGAAAAGGAAATAGAAGAAGAATAAAGTGAAAGCACCGATTATAACGGTGCTTTTATTTTTTACTAAAAATTAAGGCTTTCGCCATTAGACTTGGTGAAAGCCTTAGTTTTCTAATCTTCAAGTATCTTCCTCCCCTTTTAAGTTTT
This sequence comes from Metabacillus sp. YM-086, assembly GCF_048059995.1. NCBI lineage: Bacteria > Bacillati > Bacillota > Bacilli > Caryophanales > Bacillaceae > Metabacillus > Metabacillus sp. YM-086. Next base: position 19,713 of record NZ_JBLUOI010000008.1, read on the forward strand.
TTGCCTTCATGTAATTTGTTATAATAGGGAAATGGATGTTTTTGAATGGAGGAGTCCTGTAATGTATGATATTACCGAGTGGAAACATGTTTTTAAACTCGATCCTGATAAAGATATAAGTGATGAAGATTTAGAAAAAATATGTGAGTCTGGAACAGATGCGATTTTAGTTGGTGGAAGTGATAATATATCAGAAGAAAATGTGTTAAACCTAATGTCCCGGGTTCGCCGTTATCTTATTCCTTGTGTGTTGGAGGTTTCCACAACAGAATCTATTATTCCTGGTTTTGATCTATATTTTATTCCAACAGTCTTAAATAGTCGTAAAACGAAATGGATGATGGACCTTCATCAAGAAGCTGTGAAGGAATATGGAGATGTCATGAACTGGGATGAAATTATTGTAGAAGGATATTGCATCCTAAATCAAGATTGTAAGGCTGCAGCTTTAACAGATGCTAATACTGAGCTTTCGATTGAAGATGTAAAAGCTTATGCCCGTGTAGCGGAAAATCTGTTTCATCTTCCAATCTTTTACCTGGAATACAGTGGGATGTTAGGGGACCTTGCTGTTGTTGAAGCAACAAAAAAGGTACTTACCAATACAAAGCTATTTTATGGTGGAGGAATTACCTCACCGGAAGAAGCTAAAAACTTTGCTAAATATGCTGATGTAGTGGTTGTAGGGAATGTTATCTATGATGACTTAAAGTCAGCACTAAAAACGGTTGATGCAGTGAAAGAAGCAAAATAAAATTCTCCTTTAGCATTATTGAATGATAATAGAAATGACGATAAAATAGAACATATGTTTTAGAATAGGGTGGTGGATTGGTTGCAATTTTTATCAAATCAGTTACTTGAAGGTTTGAATGATAGGCAACAACAAGCGGTAAAAACAACAGATGGTCCTTTATTGATTATGGCTGGAGCCGGGAGTGGAAAAACAAGAGTACTAACTCATCGAATTGCTTATTTAATGACAGAAAAGCAAATAGCTCCGTGGAATATACTAGCGATTACGTTTACAAATAAAGCAGCAAGAGAAATGAGAGAGAGAATTCAAGGAATTCTTGGTTCTGGCGGAGATGAAATCTGGATTTCAACGTTTCACTCCATGTGTGTAAGAATTTTACGTCGAGATAGTGACAGAATGGGAATTAATCGTAACTTTTCTATTCTTGATACGACAGATCAATTGTCGGTTATTAAAACCATTTTAAAAGAGAAAAACCTTGATCCGAAAAAACATGATCCTAGAAGCTTACTAGGGTCCATTAGTAGTGCCAAAAATGAACTGATTACACCTGAGGAATTTGAAAAACAAGCGGGAAGTCATTATGAACAAATTGTTAGTGATATTTATAAAGATTATCAAAAGAAGCTACGTAAAAACCAGTCACTAGATTTTGATGACCTCATTATGACCACTATTCAATTATTTCAACGTGTACCAGAAGTACTGGAATCGTATCAACGAAAGTTTCAATATATTCATGTTGATGAGTATCAAGATACGAATAGAGCCCAATATATGCTTGTAAAGCTATTAGCTGCTCGTTTTCAAAATCTTTGTGTTGTTGGTGACTCGGATCAATCGATTTATCGCTGGCGTGGTGCTGACATTGCGAACATCCTTTCATTTGAAAAAGATTATCCTCAAGCAAATGTGATTTTACTGGAACAAAACTATCGTTCTACACAGTTAATCCTACAAGCAGCAAATGAAGTGATCAAACAAAACTCAAACCGTAAAGCAAAAAATCTATGGACTGAGAATCAGCCTGGCTCCAAAATTACCTATTATCGTGCTGACAGTGAATCGGCAGAAGGTCAGTTCGTTGCAGGAAAGATTAAGCAGTTAGTTGATTCAGGTCAAAGAAAGCTTTCTGACATTGCCATTTTATATCGTACGAATGCTCAATCTCGTATTATTGAGGAAGTTCTGCTGAAGTCAAACTTGAATTATACAATTGTTGGAGGCATTAAGTTCTACGATCGTAAAGAGATTAAAGATTTACTAGCATACCTTCGATTAATTGCTAATCCAGATGATGACATAAGCTTAGCTCGTGTTATAAATGTGCCAAAACGTGGTGTAGGTTCAACTTCATTTGATAAAATCGCAAATTACGCGATCGCTCATGATTTATCGATTTTTCAGGCTTTAGATGAAATTGAACAAATTGGTGTGAGTGCTAGAGTGATCAATGCTCTTACAGATTTCCGGGAAATGATCCGTAATCTTGGGAATATGCAGGATTATCTATCAGTAACAGAGCTTGCAGAAGAAATCATTGAGAAGAGCGAATATAGAGAAATGCTGAAGCAGGAAAAAACGTTAGAGGCACAAAGTCGCTTAGAGAATATCGATGAGTTCTTATCTGTTACCCAAACATTCGAAAAGCAAAATGAAGATAAAAGTCTTGTTGCTTTTTTAACTGATTTAGCACTTGTTTCAGATATTGATAAACTAGATGAAGATGAGCAAGAACAAAGTGATGCCCTTGTCTTAATGACGCTTCACTCTGCAAAAGGTCTTGAATTTCCTGTTGTCTTTTTAATCGGTCTTGAAGAAGGTGTTTTCCCACATAGTCGTTCCTTAATGGAAGAAGATGAGATGGAAGAGGAGCGCCGTCTCGCCTATGTTGGAATTACAAGAGCAGAGCAGGAACTTTTCCTTTCGAATGCCCAAATGCGTACGTTATTTGGTAAAACAAATATGAATCCAGAATCTCGTTTTATTAGAGAAATTCCAAGTGAATTAATTGAAAACTTGAATGAACAAGCAAAGAAATCTGTTTCTTCCTTTAGTGCAGCTCGTCGCCAAGAACGTCAAGAAAAGCGACCACCGGTATCTCGACCTGTAGTCACACCTTCATCAACAGGAGGAGAAGCTATTTCTTGGGCTGTTGGTGATAAAGCTGAACATAAAAAATGGGGAATTGGTACAGTTGTAAGTGTAAAAGGCTCGGGAGAAGGAAAGGAATTAGATATTGCTTTTCCAAGCCCAGTCGGCATAAAACGACTATTAGCTGCATTTGCACCTATTAATCGGGTTTAATAATATAGAACCTAGAAACCAATTTCCGGTAGAAAGGATTGGATATCTTAATGGATAAACAATCAGCACAAGAGAGAGCTCATGCGCTTCATGAGTTATTAAACACATATAATTATGAATACTATATACTTGATCAACCAAGCGTTTCAGATGCAGAATATGATCGGCTTATTCAGGAACTTTCAAAACTTGAGGAAGAGTACCCAGAACTGAAAACGCCAGATTCACCAACACAGAGAGTAGGCGGTGGTGTGCTTGAGTCTTTTCAAAAGGTTGAGCACAGAACACCAATGCTTAGCCTTGGAAATGCCTTCAATGACCAAGACTTACGTGATTTTGACCGCAGAGTAAGACAAGCTGTTGGTGGTGATGTTCAATATGTTGTGGAATTGAAGATTGACGGCTTGGCCGTTTCTCTTCGCTATGAAAATGGGCTGTTCATTCAAGGAGCAACACGAGGAGATGGAACAACAGGTGAGGATATTACAGAAAACTTAAAAACAGTTCGATCTATCCCACTAAGACTTAAAACAGATGTTTCTCTTGAGGCTCGTGGAGAAGTATTTATGCCAAAGGCTTCCTTTGAACGATTAAATGAGCTCCGTTTACAGCTTGAAGAGGAGCCGTTTGCGAATCCGAGAAATGCAGCTGCTGGATCTATCCGACAGCTTGATCCTAAAATTGCTGCGAAAAGAAATTTGGACATCTTTGTTTATAGCATTGCGGACTTAGGTGGAACAGGTATTGACAGACATAGCGAAGCGTTAGATTTTCTAGAAAAAGAAGGGTTTAAAACAAATAAAGAGCGAAGAAAATGTGAAAGCATTGATGAAGTTATCACTCTTATTGAAAACCTTCAAGAAAAAAGAGCATCTTTACCTTATGATATTGATGGTATTGTGATAAAGGTGGACTCTCTAGCGCAGCAAGATGAATTAGGATTCACAGCAAAAAGTCCTCGTTGGGCTGTTGCTTATAAGTTTCCTGCAGAAGAAGTCACAACGAAGCTGTTAGATATTGAATTGAGTGTAGGAAGAACAGGTGTGATCACACCAACTGCTATTTTAGAACCTGTCCGAGTTGCGGGCACAACGGTTCAACGTGCTTCTCTTCATAACGAGGATTTGATTAGAGAAAAAGATATCAAAATTGGTGATACAGTTGTTGTGAAAAAAGCAGGTGATATTATTCCTGAGGTTGTTAATGTGTTAGTAGAACAACGTACCGGAGAAGAACAAACTTTTACTATGCCAACGAATTGTCCTGCTTGTGAAAGTGAGCTTGTTCGAATTGAAGGAGAAGTTGCTCTACGTTGCATTAACCCGCAATGTCCAGCTCAAATCCAAGAAGGCCTAATTCACTTTGTTTCTAGAAATGCGATGAATATTGACGGTCTTGGAGAACGTGTTGTTGCTCAGCTGTTCCAAGAAGGGTTAATTAAAGATGTTGCTGATTTATACCGTCTAACAAGAGAACAATTACTTGAGCTTGAAAGAATGGGTGAAAAATCAACAGACAACTTATTACATGCGATTGAACAATCGAAGGAGAATTCTCTTGAACGACTGCTTTTTGGGTTAGGAATTCGTCATGTTGGGGCGAAAGCAGCTAAAACTTTAGCGCAGCAATATGAGACAATTGAAAATCTTCAACAAACGACTTTGGAAGAATTAGTAGCCATAAATGAAATTGGTGAAAAAATGGCAGATGCCATTACAACATACTTCCAAAATCCTGATGTGCAGCATCTTATTAGTGAGCTTCAGTCACTAGGTGTTAATACAGCCTATAAAGGACCAAAGCTAGTGAAGCCCGAGGATAGTGACTCATATTTTGCTGGAAAAACAATTGTCCTAACAGGGAAGCTAGAGCAATTATCAAGAAATGAAGCAAAAGAAAGAATTGAAGCCTTAGGTGGTAAAGTTACAGGAAGTGTTAGTAAAAGCACTGATCTTGTCATTGCAGGCGAAGCAGCAGGAAGCAAGCTCAAGAAAGCAGAAGATTTAAAGATAGAAGTATGGGATGAAAACAGACTAGTAGAAGAATTAGATAACGAGAGTCAGTCATCATAACAAACAGTCCTAACGAAATGTATAAAATAAGAGGTGTGGACTTAAATTGAAAAAGAAACTATTTATGGTGTTAACAAGCATGTTTCTATTAACTGCCTGTGCACCTAACTTTGGAGAGCAAGAGGAAATCGTGCAGGAAACAGAGGATGAATCAAAGGAAAAAGCGATCATCCCTAAATATAATATTTCAGATTCGTACTACAAAATGATACTGCCTTTCAAGTCAGGGGAAGCGAGAGGACTAGTTTCACAGCAGTTAAACACACGCTTGGATATAGATGAATTTGAAACGGGATTAATGAGAGTAGCGCAGGATACATTCCCAACTGAAAAGGAATATCTATACCAAGAGGGACAGTATTTAAAAGGTGATGTAATAAACAGCTGGTTAAAAAGAAAGCTAACCGGAAAAGCACTAGAAGAAGCACAAGCTGCAGCCAAAGAAGATGAAAAAGAATATGTGGAGCTTGGCTTAAACCCAGCACTTCCTGAGGGAAATGACAATCTGGAACAAAAAAATAAAGAAAACCCAATTTATTTAGCTCATATGCTTGAGCATAACTACTTAATTCGTAATGATGATACAGTTGAATTAGGAGGTGTTGTGATCGGATTAGCGATGAATTCTGTTTACTATTTTAAACAAGAAGACGGATATGCTAGAGAGCACAAAATAAGTAGAGAAGAAATTCTATCTAAAGGAAACGAAATAGCGCAGGAAGTTATTAATCGAGTGAGAAAAACAAAAGGATTAGAAAATGTTCCAATTGTGTTTGCTTTATATGAACAAGAAGAAAAATCCTCGATTGTACCTGGTAACTTTGTTGCTAAAAACGTCGTAAAACAAGGTAGTAATTCTTTAGCGAAATGGGAAGAAATAGATGAAGAATACTACTTTTTCCCATCAACAGAGGGAACGAAAGCTTACCGTGATGATGCGCAAATGTTTAATCGATTTAAACAGGATATTGAAGAGTTTTTCCCTAATTACACTGGGGTTATCGGAAAAGCTTTCTATAAAAATGGGGAGTTAAACTACCTGGATATTGAAATTCCAATGCAATTTTATGGAAAAGCCGAGGTTGTTGCTTTTACTCAATTTGTTACAGGAAAGGTCATGGATTACTTCCCAGATTACATTTCTCTTGAAGTGAATATCATGTCCAACTCTGGACAAGAAGCTCTTGTTCTAAAAGAACCAAATCAGGAAACTCCAACAGTTCATATATATAAATAAAAAAACAAGCTAAGATTCGTTCTTAGCTTGTTTTTTTCTGCTTAACATTAGATTTGAGGTATTAATCATTTCTATATATTTGGCTGCATACGAATGAAGCATGAATGGTTAAAGACATGGAAATGTTTTTAACTATTCTTTTTTGGTCTAAGAGATTTCAAATATTTCCCCTAGGAGGCGAAGGAATATGGTAGTACCTTACAAGCACGAACCGTTTACTGATTTTTCTGTGGAAGAAAATAAACAGGCGCTAGAGGAAGGCCTTAATGTTGTTCAATCTTATTTGAATCATGATTATGATTTAGTGATTGGTGGAAAGCGCTATTCTACAAACGATAAGATCGTTTCAGTGAATCCGGCCAATAAGCAAGAAGTAATAGGTACCGTCTCAAAGGCAACGAGGGAACATGCAGAGAAAGCGATGCAAATTGCGGATCAAACATTTAACACATGGCGTAAAACAAAGCCTGAAATGAGAGCGGATATTTTATTTCGTGCAGCAGCTATTGTTCGCAGACGTAAGCATGAGTTTTCCGCATTATTAATAAAAGAAGTAGGAAAACCATGGAATGAAGCGGATGCTGATACAGCTGAAGCCATTGATTTTATGGAATATTACGGACGGCAAATGCTAGATTTAAAAGATGGTATTTCTGTAGAAAGTCGCCCAATTGAATACAACCGATTTAATTACATACCACTTGGTGTTGGTATCGTGATTTCACCATGGAATTTTGCCTTTGCTATTATGGCAGGAATGACAGCAGCAGCTCTTGTTTCTGGTAACACAGTATTATTGAAGCCTGCAAGTACAACACCTGTTGTTGCAGCAAAGTTTATTGAGGTTCTAGAGGAAGCTGGTTTACCTGCTGGTGTTGTTAACTATGTACCTGGAAGTGGTTCAGAAGTTGGTGACTATTTAGTGGATCATCCTTGTACTAGATTCATTAGCTTTACAGGCTCTAGAGATGTAGGTGTGAGAATTTATGAACGAGCGGCCAAAGTACATGAAGGGCAGAAATGGCTCAAGCGTGTGATCGCCGAGATGGGTGGTAAAGATACAATAGTTGTTGATCAGTCAGCTGATTTAGAATTGGCTGCACAATCCATTGTGGCATCTGCATTTGGCTTTTCCGGACAAAAATGTTCTGCATGTTCTCGTGCAGTCATTCTTGAAGATGTATACCAACCTGTATTAGATCGAGTGATTGAACTAACTAAAAATCTATCAGTAGGCGAAACAAAAGATCGTTCCGTGTATATGGGACCTGTTATTGATCAAGCAGCCTACGATAAGATAATGAGTTATATTGAGATTGGAAAAGAAGAAGGACGTTTAGTAGCCGGAGGAAAAGGTGATGATTCAAAGGGCTATTTCATTGAGCCGACAGTGTTTGCCGACGTAGATGAAAATGCGCGGCTTATGAAGGAAGAAATCTTTGGCCCTGTTGTTGCTTTCTGTAAGGCTAAGGATTTTGATCATGCCCTTGAAATTGCTAATAACACTGATTATGGTCTTACAGGTGCAGTGCTTACAAATAATCGAGAGCACATTGAAAAGGCGCGAGAAGATTTTCATGTTGGCAATCTTTATTTTAACCGTGGCTGTACAGGAGCCATTGTTGGTTATCAACCGTTCGGTGGATTTAATATGTCTGGAACAGATTCTAAAGCAGGTGGACCAGATTATTTACTTCTTCATATGCAAGCAAAAACAACTTCTGAAATGTTATAAAAACAAAGGGGCTGTCCACTTCTACTGGACGCCCCTTGTTATTTTCTATATTATTATCCATTCCAATAAAGTCGTTCTTCTCGGCTCTCTTGTTGGGGATAGAGTTCATATTCCTCAGTCTCATCTTTTTGCTCTTTAGCCTGTGGCTGTAATTCTTTGTTGGTCGTTCTTGTTTCTTCTATAGGGGCTAGTCTTTGTGTTGAAAGAGTTCTAATAAGTTCAGAGGTAAGCTCACTACGCTTTTGGTACTCAATAATAAACGCAGCAAGGGCAATAATGATCCCGCCACCAACTAAACAAGTTAAATATGGTCCAAGGGAGCCGATCAATTGTAACAGCATAAATTGAACAGAGCCACCGTACATCTCTCTTTCTTCCTCTACAGCTTTAAATGCCATGGATACATGATTTATGATGCCGCCTGCTCCAAGCAGGATTAATAACCCACCAAAGCCAATTAAAAATTTTTTCAATGCTATCACTCCTGACGGAAATTATCCTTGTCCAATTTTATCACGAATGGAGAGTTTCCTCCAGAAATTCAAAAAAGTCCCATTTAGAAATAAGAAAAAAATGAAAAAATTTCTTCTATAAATCTAACTAAATTAGAAATAGGATAGACAATTCTCATCAAAAATCATGTGCAAAACCTCGAGTTTTGCGAACTTAATTTTATAAATTTTTATGAATAGATATAATCTATAGTAGGATATTTTGCCTATTTGATACGTTTTTGTGAATATTTATTCATTTTCCATTTTTGTTACAATCGGAAAATTTGTTCGGTTTGTCAAACTATGTTACGATATTATACGAGTTTTGCGTTTGGTTGTCCTATTAAACTATTTTATTCATTCATCATGAAATTGCATAAGCCTGCATAAGGATTTGGTGATAGCTCATTTAGGAGGTGAAGCATTCATGGAACATGCATTATCTGGAGCAACGTGGTTTTGGTTATTTGTCCCAATGTTAGCATTAGTGGCACTATCAATCATTACAAACTTTACTGAAAGGGAGTGAGGAATTAGTGGAAACAGGTGTTTTAGTAACATTTATTATTTATTTAGTTGGTATGTTAGGAATCGGGATCGCTGCGTACAAAATGACTAGTGATCTGTCAGACTATGTTTTAGGTGGAAGACGACTTGGACCTGGTGTTGCTGCGCTTAGTGCCGGTGCATCGGATATGAGTAGTTGGTTACTACTAGGTTTACCTGGTGCAGTGTATGCATCTGGTGGTATGAATCAAATTTGGATTGCAGTAGGTTTAGCAATTGGTGCCTATTTAAACTGGCAATTCGTTGCGAAACGTCTTCGTTCGTATACAGAAGTTGCGAATGACTCAATTACGATTCCAGATTTCTTTGAAAATCGTTTTAAAGATGGCTCTAAGCTATTACGTGTTATTTCTGCATTAGTTATTTTGTTATTCTTTACGTTCTATACTTCATCAGGCATGGTTGGGGGAGCGAAGTTGTTTGAAGCTTCATTCGGCCTATCATATACACAAGCACTTTGGATTGGTGCAATTGTTATCATTTCTTACACATTCCTTGGAGGTTTCTTAGCAGTAAGTTGGACTGATTTTATTCAAGGAATTCTAATGTTCTTAGCATTAATTATTGTTCCAATTGTTGCAGTTAACAAACTAGGTGGCTGGGGTGAAACAGTAAACTCAGTTGGTGAAATTGATCCAATTTATCTTGATGCATTTTCTGGTATGTCAGCATTAGCGATTATTTCTTTACTTGCATGGGGATTAGGATACTTTGGTCAGCCTCATATCTTAACTCGTTTTATGGCATTACGTTCTAAAAAAGATGTACCAAAAGCACGTATGATCGGTACAGTTTGGATGGTATTTGCTTTATTCGGAGCGATCTTCACAGGATTTGCTGGTATTGCTTACTTTGCAGATGCACCAATTGCAGATGGAGAGCAAGTATTTATCATGTTCACACAAGTTCTATTTGATCCGTGGGTATCTGGTATTCTATTAGCTGCGATCTTAGCTGCTATTATGAGTACAATTGATTCTCAGCTATTAGTATCATCAAGTGCTGTAGCAGAGGATTTCTATAAAGCTATTTTAAGAAAAGAAGCTTCTGAAAAAGAACTAGTATGGGTTGGTCGTATCTCAGTTGCGGCTATTGCATTGATTGCTATTTTACTAGCTTCAAATCCAGACAGCTCTGTATTAGATTTAGTAAGTTATGCTTGGGCAGGATTTGGCGCTGCATTTGGTCCTGTAATCATTCTCTCCCTTTTCTGGAAACGAATGAATCGTTGGGGAGCATTGGCTGGAATGATCGTAGGAGCAGTTACAGTTGTAGTATGGAAACAATTAACGACTTCAGGGGCTATTTCATTTAGTCTTTATGAAATCGTACCAGGTTTCATCTTAGCATGGATTGCTGTCCTAATTGTCAGCTTAGCGACAGGAGCTCCTTCTAAAGATATTGAAGAAGAGTTCGAACAAGCAAAAGCATAAATTTTTTGAAAAAGTAGGGGCCTCAGTCAGGCTCCTACTTTTTGTTATTGTTTAATAGGGGCAAATTCCTCAATTCTTCATAAGATATAGTAATGATGATTTGAGGAGGGGTGTGCCATGAGGAATAATGATCCGATGAGGATGATCAATGAGTTTTTTCAAAGTCGTCCAAAGCGTACACTTTTAGATTCCATTGATGATGCGTTTCGTAAAACAGCATCAACAGCATGTTTTTCAGTTGATGTAAAAGAAACATCTGAACACTTCAACATTCTTGCTGAATTACCTGGTGTGCCAAAGGAAGATATTAATGTAGAAATCCGGGGTGACGATGTGGTAATTGAAGTAAAAGAACAAAGTCACCAAGACAGGAACGTCGGTGGAGTTCAGAGTGTATCATTGCCTCATTATGTATTGAGACGAAATATGAAGGCTAGTTATAAACATGGCTTGCTGAAGATTCAGCTAGATAAAAAGAAGCCGAAGAAGATTGAGATTGAATAATTGAGGAGCCGCTAGTATGGTGCTAGCGGTTTGTTTGTGACGTGGCGACTTTGTCGAAAAACTATTATATATAGGAATTTGACTAATAAAAGTAATAAAACAGCAAATAAAACTCTTAAGAAACGTCAAATAAAACATTTAAAGAAACAGCAAATAAATCGTATAAATTGGCAAATAAAAATACGGGGAGACAACTTTGCCTCAACTGTGGTTGCTTTTCACTACAATTGTTGATTAACTATATGTTCATTTGGTATCATCAGAGTATTGTGATTGTACGATTTTGTGGAGGTGAGAGGAAAGATGTCTAGAATTTCGACAGATCAAGTAAAACACGTTGCAAATTTAGCTCGTTTAGCCATTACTGAAGATGATGCAGAGCTTTTTGCCAAGCAATTAGATGCCATTATTACGTTTGCTGAGCAGTTAAACGAAGTAGATACAGATAATGTGAAACCAACATCACATGTGTTGGACATGAAAAATGTGATGAGAGAAGATGTTCCGAAAAAAGGTTTAGACAATGAAGAAGTTGTTAAAAATGCGCCAGATCATGAAGATGGATATATTCGTGTACCATCTATCTTAGAATAAGGGAGGGACAAGCATGGCACTTTTTGATCACAAAATATCAGAATTAAAAGAACTTTTACATAAAAAAGAAATCACTGTTTCTGATTTAGTTGACGAATCTTATAAACGAATTCAAGAAGTTGACGATAAAGTTGGTGCGTTTCTTGCGTTAAATGAAGATCAAGCACGTACATATGCAAAAGAATTAGATGAAGCATTAAATAGCCGAAATGAGTTCGGGTTATTATTTGGTATGCCAATTGGTGTAAAAGATAATATCGTTACGAAAGGCCTACGCACAACCTGTGCAAGTAAAATCTTAGAAAACTTTGATCCTATTTATGATGCAACAGTTGTTAAGCATCTTCAAAATGCTGAAGCTGTTACAATTGGTAAATTAAATATGGACGAGTTTGCAATGGGCTCTTCAACAGAAAACTCTAGTATAAAGCCAACACGAAATCCATGGAATCTTGAAACTGTTCCAGGCGGATCAAGTGGTGGTTCTGCGGCGGCGGTTGCAGCAGGGGAAGTTCCGTTTTCATTAGGATCTGATACAGGTGGTTCCATTCGTCAACCTGCAGCATTTTGTGGGGTTGTTGGCTTAAAACCTACATATGGACGTGTGTCTCGTTTTGGGTTAGTAGCATTTGCGTCATCACTAGACCAAATTGGACCTGTAACACGTTCTGTTGAAGACAACGCATTCCTTTTACAAGCCATCTCTGGAGTTGATGAAATGGACTCCACATCAGCAAATGTTGAAGTACCAGATTTTCTTTCATCTTTAACAGGTGATGTAAAAGGCTTAAAAATCGCTGTACCGAAAGAATATCTAGGTGAAGGTGTAAATGAAGAAGTAAAGCAGTCTGTTCTTGATGCTCTAAAAGTATTAGAAGGACTTGGTGCAACATGGGAAGAGGTATCGTTACCACATTCTAAATATGCACTTGCGACTTATTATTTATTATCTTCATCAGAAGCATCTGCCAACTTAGCTCGTTTTGATGGTGTTCGTTATGGTCATCGTTCAGATAATGCAGAGAACTTAATTGAATTATATAAGCAAAGCCGTGCAGAAGGCTTCGGTAATGAAGTAAAGCGTCGTATTATGCTTGGGACATATGCATTAAGCTCTGGTTACTATGATGCTTATTATAAAAAGGCACAAAAAGTTCGTACATTAATTAAAAAAGACTTTGAAGATGTGTTTGAAAAATATGATGTAATTATTGGACCTACTACTCCAACACCTGCGTTTAAAATTGGTGAAAACGTCAAAGATCCAATGACAATGTATGCAAACGATATTTTAACCATACCAGTTAACTTAGCAGGTGTGCCAGGAATCTCTGTTCCATGTGGCTTATCAAACGGATTACCACTTGGATTACAAATTATCGGAAAGCATTTTGATGAAAGCACAGTTTACCGCGTTGCACATGCATTTGAGCAAGCAACAGATCATCATAAAGCAAAACCTGAACTGTAAGGGGTGAGAAAATAATGGATTATGAAACGGTCATAGGACTTGAAGTTCACGTTGAGTTAAAAACAGATTCAAAAATCTTTTCAAGTGCACCTAACCACTTTGGTGCAGAACCAAATACAAACACGACGGTTGTCGAGCTAGGATATCCTGGTGTTTTACCTGTTTTAAATAAAAAAGTAGTTGATTTCGCAATGAAGGCTTGTATGGCCTTAAACTGTGAGGTTGCGACTGAAACAAAATTTGATCGTAAAAACTACTTTTATCCTGATAACCCAAAAGCTTATCAAATCTCTCAATTTGATAAACCGATCGGTGAAAATGGCTGGATTGATATTGAAGTAAACGGTGAAACGAAACGTATCGGGATTACTCGTATTCATATGGAAGAAGATGCTGGTAAATTGATTCACTCAAACGATGGTTATTCTTTGGTTGACTTAAACCGTCAAGGAACACCACTTATTGAGATCGTATCTGAGCCAGATATCCGTACACCAGAGGAAGCATATGCTTATTTAGAGAAGCTAAAAGCAATCATCCAGTATACGGAGGTTTCTGATTGTAAAATGGAGGAAGGCTCACTTCGTTGTGATGCAAACATTTCCTTGCGTCCTGTTGGTCAGGAAGAATTCGGAACAAAAACGGAGCTTAAAAACCTAAACTCCTTTGCGTTCGTTCAAAAAGGATTAGAATATGAAGAAAAGCGTCAAGAAAAGGTTCTTCGTTCAGGTGGTGTGATTGAACAAGAAACACGCCGTTATGATGAAGCAACAAAGAAAACAATCTTAATGCGTGTGAAAGAAGGTTCTGATGATTATCGTTACTTCCCAGAACCAGATCTTGTTGAGCTTTACATCGATGATGAGTGGAAGGAAAGAATTCGTGCTTCCATTCCTGAGCTTCCAGATGCACGTCGTAAACGTTATATTGATGAGCTAGGATTACCTGAATATGATGCTCAAGTATTAACGATGACAAAAGAAATGTCCGATTTCTTTGAAGCAACATTAGCTGCTGGTGCTGAAGCAAAACAAGCCTCAAACTGGGTAATGGGTGAAGTATCTGCTTATCTAAATGCTGAAGGAAAAGAGCTAAACGATGTAGCTCTTACACCAGAAGGTTTAGCTGGGATGATTAAACTCATTGAAAATGGAACAATTTCTTCAAAAATTGCGAAACAAGTTTTCAAAGAGCTAATCGAGAACGGTGGAGATCCGGAGCAGATTGTAAAAGATAAAGGCTTAGTACAAATTTCTGATGATGAAACTCTACGTAAATTTGTAAACGAAGCAATCGATGCAAACCCACAATCTGTTGATGACTTCAAAAACGGTAAACAAAAAGCAATTGGCTTCTTAGTTGGACAAATTATGAAAGCAACTAAAGGTCAAGCAAACCCACCAATGGTAAACAAACTGTTGATGGAAGAAATGCAAAAAAGATAAGAAGAAAGAGAGATCTACAACAAAGTAGATCTCTCTTTTAATTGGAATCATCATGAAATAAGTGGTGAAGAAGTCTTTCTTTATTTGTGAAAAATTGCTTCATGATTGAATAATGATGTGTGTTTTCAAGTGTTGTCTCATGGATTCCGTCTTCGGTTAATTCAAGAATTTTTGCTGAAGGATAAGCCATGATTAACGGTGAATGGGTGGCAATAATAAATTGAGATTGATCTTTGACGAGCTCATCAATTCGTGTGATCATAGATAGCTGACGTAATGGAGAAAGGGCGGCTTCTGGTTCATCCAACAAATAAATGCCTTGTCCGCGAAATCGATTCATAAAGGTAGCGAAAAAGGATTCGCCATGTGATTGCTCATGAAGTGAAACACCACCAAAGGAATCAATAATATGGGGGCCACGACCTTCTCTATCCAGTTCTTCAATACTTGAAGCAACGTTGTAAAAGCTTTCAGCACGAAGGAAGAAGCTATCTTTAGGTTTGACAGTTCCTTTAATTAGCTTAAGGTAGTGATCTAGTTCAGAGTGAGAATCATAAGTAGAAAAGTTAAAGTTAAGCGAACCACCCTCAGCATTAAACCCAATTGCAAGGGCAATGGCTTCTAATAGAGTGGATTTGCCCATTCCATTTTCTCCAACTAAAAAAGTAACATGAGGATGAAGCTCTAACTCATCAAGAGATTTTACACTAGGAAGGTTGAATGGATACTTTCTAAATGAAGGAACTTCCTCTCTTTTTAGTTGAATCCGACGTATATATTGATCATTTAATCCATCCATAGATTTCCCTTCTTTCCGGCTTTAATTGCTTTATATTGTAACAAGTTTAAAATGATTTAGCATGAAAAACTTTACTTTTTATATAAAACATGGTGATAATGGTAGTTGGGTTATCATGTTTCGATAGCATAGAAATGGGAGACAATGATAACAGAACATAATCATAAATGAATTTAACTTATATAAATATCGATACATTTCTTTGAAAATAGGATGATGTGTGAATGAAAAGAGCAAGAATTATTTATAACCCTACCTCAGGCAGAGAGCTGTTTAAAAAACATTTGCCAGAGGTGCTACAAAAATTTGAACAAGCTGGCTATGAAACCTCTTGTCATGCAACAACAGGTGAAGGTGACGCGATACAAGCGGCAAAGGCAGCGACTGAACGTGGCTTTGACTTAATTGTTGCAGCAGGTGGAGATGGGACAATCAACGAGGTTGTGAATGGGATCGCTGAATTAGATAATCGCCCACAGCTTGCTGTAATTCCGGTAGGAACAACTAATGACTTTGCAAGAGCAATTGGTATTCCATTAAATAATGTGATTGCAGCAGTAGATGTTATCTTAGAGGGTGCGCCTATGAAGATTGATATCGGAAAGGTTAATGACCATTACTTTATCAATATTGCCGGTGGAGGTCGTCTTACTGAGTTAACATACGAGGTGCCTAGTAAGCTGAAAACAATGGTTGGACAGCTGGCTTATTATTTAAAAGGAATGGAAATGTTACCATCCATACGCCCTGCTGAGGTAGAAATTGAATATGATGGTAAGCTTTTTCAAGGTGAAATCATGTTATTTCTTGTTTCACTAACGAACTCAGTCGGTGGCTTTGAAAAGCTTGCACCTGATTCAAAATTAGATGACGGGATGTTTGACCTTCTTATTTTGAAAAAGGCAAATCTAGCAGAGTTCATCCGTATTGCAAGCCTAGCTCTAAGAGGCGACCATATAAACGATGAACATATTATCTACACAAAAGCAAATCGAGTAAAAGTAATAAACAAAGATAAAATGCAATTGAATTTAGATGGTGAATACGGTGGCATGCTACCGGGTGAATTCGTCAACATGTATCAGCATATTGACGTAATCATGTCGGCTGAAAAAGTAAGACAAATGGAAGAATAGGAACTTGGCAGAACATAATAGCCAAGTTTTTTTTATTGAAATTGTTATGGTAAAATGAATGAAATAATTTGTACGAAAAGGAAGAACAACATGGCGAAAATTCAAGCACCTGTTATGAAAAATGAATATTACGATGTGACCTTTGAGGACTTAACGCATGAAGGTGCGGGTGTCGCAAAGGTGGAAGGCTTTCCGATCTTTGTTGAAAATGCACTGCCGGATGAACGAGCAAAAATAAAAGTAATCAAAGTAAACAAAGGCTTCGCGTTCGGACGACTAATTGAGCTCCATGAACAAAGTAAAAACCGAATTGATGCACCTTGCCCAATCTATTCTCAATGCGGGGGCTGCCAGCTTCAGCATCTTAGCTATGAAGGACAGCTTGATTTTAAACGAAAACAAGTGGAGCAGGTCCTTGCTAGAATAGGCAAACTAGATTTAAACCAAGTAACTGTACATCCGACTCTAGGAATGGAGAATCCTTGGAATTACCGAAACAAAGCTCAGGTTCCAGTAGGTGAACGTGAGGGCGGTCTAGTAGCTGGCTTTTATCAAAAAAGAAGCCATGACATCATTGATATGGAAAGATGTCTCATTCAGCAAGCTGAGAACGATGACGTTGTTCAAGCGGTGAAAACCATTTGTGAAAAACATGGCATTCGTGCTTATAACGAAGAAAAGCATAAAGGCTGGCTTCGTCATATTATGGTTCGGTATGGACTTGTGACAAAGGAAATCATGGTTGTATTTGTAACAAGAACGGCTGACTTTCCACATAAAAATGAGGTTATCACTGAAATAACAAATCAACTACCGCAAGTGAAGTCAGTTGTGCAAAATATTAATAACAAAAAAACAAATGTTATCTTTGGCGATGAAACAAATGTGCTTTGGGGAGAAGAGTATATTTACGACAAAATTGGCGACGTAAAATTTGCCATATCTGCACGCTCTTTTTATCAAGTAAACCCAGAGCAAACAAAGGTGCTATATGAAAAAGCATTAGAATACGCTGAATTAACAGGTGAAGAATTTGTAATCGATGCTTACTGCGGAATTGGGACGATTTCTTTGTTTCTTGCCCAAAAAGCCAAGAGAGTTTTTGGTGTGGAAATAGTTCCAGAAGCAATAGAAGATGCTAAGCGAAATGCAGAGCTAAACGGCATTTCTAATGCAGAGTTTGCAGTTGGTGAAGCAGAAGTTGTTATTCCTGAATGGTACAAGCAAGGCAATCAGGCAGACGTGATTGTCGTGGATCCTCCGCGTAAGGGCTGTGATGAAGCATTGTTGAAAACAATCTTGGATATGAAACCAAAGAAGGTTGTTTATGTTTCATGTAATCCTGGAACGCTTGCGAGGGATTTGCAGGTGTTGGAGTTAGGTGGATATAAGACGGTTGAGGTGCAGCCAGTGGATATGTTTCCGCATACGACGCATGTGGAGTGTGTGACGCAACTTGTTTTGAATATGTAAACCAATAATAACCTGTGCGACATAACAAGCGATAGAAATATCAAAACAAAGTTCTAATTTGCTTGTGGAAGATGTGTGGATATAAGCAGGAAGAAAAGAAAGAACAAAGAGGGTGGGAATAAGAATCCCATCCTTTTTGCCCGATTGAAAATAAGTGGAAAAAGCCTGATAGAAGCTTGGCCCTATCAATGCTTGAATAAAAGTGTGAGGGGTTCCTAAGAAGCCCAAAAGCCTGAAAAAGAGTGAGAAAAAAGGAAGAAAAGCAAGAAGTAGCACGACATTATTTTGATGGGGCGGCAAATCGGTAATGTATAACCGGAGTGCCGTCTTCTCTTATATCAATTCGATTGATTAGTACCAAAGGGATAAAACATTTTTCCATTAGAAGTTTGCAATACTAAGTATTACGGTTACCTTGATATCATCATTTTAAAATCAGTTTATTATTTAAATTGAATCAAATTCAATCAAGTGTTTTCCGGCGCTCACCAGATATAAAGGTAATGCATAGATATTAGTCGAAATTGCTCCGAAAATTATAGCTAGAACCCAAAATGCAATTTTAGAACCTAAATCTAAATCTGTAAAGCTCATCGCAATTGCAGAAAAAAATAAAAATGCAGTAATAATATACATTAACCAACCGGCAACTGATGTAATTACTATTATACCTTGACCTAAGATTATTAATAAAATACCAACAATTTTAAGTGGGATATTTATTATTGTTTTCATATCATGTTCATCCTTTTAGAAAGTTTAGCTTTCTGCTAGAACTGCCAGATTCAATAAATTATCATTGACCGGTAACAAATAGCAGAATACTGAAAATATTTACTCGGAAATTATTCATTGATTTAATAGCACACACAACTTGATAAAAATTATTAATTTGGTATAAAAATCTTTGTAAATATTCTTGAACTACTTCACAGTATATCATTTGTCCAGATGTTAAGAATGGGACTAACATCTTATTTTATGTATAAATATGTAATATTTGTTAATTATTTCATAAGATGACCAAAGAGTAATTGAATATAGAAACTAAGGCAACACCTCACTGTTTTTCCCTTATTATGGATAACTTTACAGGCGGCATGATGTAATCCTGCCTGCATGCAACGTTCTTCTTTGAAATGTAACTAAAAGTGATGATTTAATAAGTTGTCAATAAAATGTTATTTTCATTAGATTTGTCTCATCCTCATCAACGGGTCTTTACGGATATGAACGATACATTCCTCTTTCGATATATGGTAAACAATATTTCCAGGTTCTACATTGAAAAATTCTTAGATAGCAAAGAGTTTATTATCATAAAAAGTAGGTGATAGATTGGATTATATAATGAATATGGTGGAATCTATTAGAAGTAAAAAAGTGAAAGTAATAGAAATACCTAAGTGGGGAGTATATTTAAGAAAGCAGTGGGAAGAAAGCTTTGCCAATCATCTCAGTAATAAGGAAAAGGAATCTATTTATCTTTATGACGAAGATGGCCTTTGTGGTTACTTATGGCATTTATTTAGTTATGAAAGAAGGAAATGCTTAAAGGAGGAACAGGCTGATATAGCGTTTAATAAAGAGATGAAAAAGTCTTGTTATGTTTTTTATCAGCATTTAGATGATGCTTTTATCCTTGAGAATGCTACATTTATTACAGCTGAAGACTTTGTAAATGAAGAGGATATTTACGTAGTAGATAAAGAGTTTAGTTGGACTTATGTAAAAACTCATGAAACAGGATGGTGCGGTCCATATTTCAGTAAAAAAGACAAAGCTCAATAGATTCCATTAGTAGGCAATTATGATGACAGTGCTTTAGAAATTCGGGATGTTAACACCAAACTTTGATAAAAGGAAATTAACATAAACAACTAAAACCTAGCGGATAGACTAAATAATAAAGAAGCAAAAATTAACAAGTCAAATCAATTTGATAAAAAGTACCCAAGCATGGTATAAGTGTTAAAGGAGCAGAACCATTTGCTTTTTTAATTTTGGGATAAGAGGTTAATCAAACATCCCATTATGAGAGGATTTGAGTTTAAGATGACCGACAATTTTTGGCGTGACTTACCACGACCATTTTTTATATTAGCACCAATGGAAGAAGTGACAGATGTTGTTTTTCGTCATGTAGTGAGTGAAGCAGCAAGGCCGGATGTGTTTTTTACCGAGTTTACGAATTCGGAGAGTTATTGTCACCCAGAGGGGAAAAAAAGTGTTCGTGGGCGTTTGACTTTTACAGAGGATGAACAACCGATTGTAGCCCATATATGGGGGGACAAGCCTGAGTACTTTAGGCAAATGAGTATTGGTATGGCGGAACTTGGATTTAAGGGAATCGATATCAATATGGGTTGTCCAGTACCTAATGTGACACAGCACGGAAAGGGAAGTGGCCTGATTCGTCGTCCAGATGTTGCAGCAGAATTAATACAAGCTGCAAAAGCAGGGGGATTGCCTGTAAGTGTAAAGACAAGGCTTGGATTCTCGGAATTAGACGAATGGCGCGAATGGCTGACACATATTTTAAAACAAGATATTGCCAATCTTTCCATTCATCTGCGTACAAGAGACGAAATGAGCAAAGTACCTGCTCATTGGGAACTAATCCCGGAAATTAAGAAGCTTCGTGATGAGGTGGCTCCAGATACACTCTTGACGATTAATGGAGATATCACAGACTATCAAACTGGCTTAAAGCTTGCTCAGGAATATGGTATTGATGGTGTTATGATTGGACGAGGTATATTCCATAATCCATTTGCCTTCGAGAAAGAACCGAGAGAACATAGTAGTGAGGAATTGCTGGATCTCTTAAGGTTGCATATGGATCTTCATGATAAATATTCAGGTTTAGAGCTTCGTCCGTTCACGGCTCTTCATCGCTTTTTTAAGATCTATGTTAAAGGGTTTCGAGGGGCAAGTGAGTTAAGAAATAGATTAATGAATACGAAATCAACAGATGAAGTGCGTGCATTGCTTGAAAGCTTTGAATCACAAAATTTTGATGGAGTGAAAGAGCAGTAGAGCTAGCGCAATTAAGGTAAAGCGTAGTTAAATGATCAATCAGTCTATAAGAAAAAATTATGCAAAATGCGTCAATAATTCAAATATTGCCTAACAACGGAATCATGTGTTAATTGATTCCGTTGTTTATTTTGTCAGACATTCTTACCTTTATTGATGCTTCAATTGGATAATGTATTAAATTTCATAGATGAAAAGTTTAGAGAGAAAAAAAGATTAACATATCTACTAGTGATGATAAACCTTTCTTACAATACTTAATTTTAATATATATAGCTGTTTACTAATATCCCAAGAGAAAACATTTATGAGATTATAGTTCAATAAGAAAAGATAAAGGCTTTTGCTATTAGGACTTGGCGGTAAGCCTAAGTTTTTTTATAACAATTTAAAAAATAGATCATCTAACTACCAGAAAATCACTTTTGTAGTTTGTTCAGTAGAATTAATAATTCACGAGGTAAGTAGTTTTTGTAATATGCTTGTAATGTTATATAAGAAAAATGAAAACAAGAATTACGAAAAAAAAATTCTATTTTCATTAAAAATATATATTGAATATTGGAAATTGATAGGATAATATCTTTAAGGTAAGCGCTTAACTAAAATTTTGTGAACTTGTATTGGAGGTGTGAAGATGAGAAAAGTCCGATGGGGAATTCTGAGTGCAGCAAATATTGCCTATGATGAATTAGTCCCAGCACTACGACGATCAGATAAGGCAGAATTAGTTGCAGTAGCCTCGAAAAGTAAAGGCAAGACAGAGCGATTCAAAGCACCAGTTACATATAGAAGATATGAACAATTATTAGAAGATAAGAATATCGACGCAGTATATATTCCACTACCAAACTCACTTCATGCTGAATGGGCTGTTAAGGCGATGCAGCATGGAAAGCATGTACTACTTGAAAAACCAGCAGCGCTATCTGAATTTGAAATGCAAGCTATGAAACAAGCATCGGAAGATAATAGTGTCGTGTTCATGGAAGCCTTTATGTACCAATTTCATAGTCAGCATGCCCGCGCAAAGGAATTGCTTTCGTCTGGGATCATTGGAGAATTCCGCCATGTAAAATCTCATTTCTCGTGGATGCTTGAGAATTCCGGAGATATTCGCCTAAATAGTGAACTGGGTGGTGGTGCAATGCGTGATGTGGGGTGTTATGGTTTGCATGCAGTCACTCAAATTGTTGGTTTTAAGCCCTGTGAAATTTCAATGAGTGGAAAAGTACCTGAGGAATATGGCGTTGATACAACCTCCACTTGTGTGATGATCGATGATCAAAAGAGAACGGCGGAAGTATCTGCTTCAATGGAACTTCCATTTACAAATCGATATGAAATCTTTGGACCTAAAGGAGTGATCACGGTTGACTCTTCTTTTCGACCAGATGTATCTGTTGATCAATTTGGGAAAATTACGGTAAAAGATCATGGTGGGAATATCATTCTTTTTGAAAGATGGAAGGATGATCAATATTTAAATCAGGTCGAACATTTTCATAATTGCATTCTTGAGAAGAAACAGCCTGATTACAATGCAGAAAACTCAATTCAGCTTGCACGTTACCTTGAAAAAGCCTACCAATCGTTGCAAAACAATTCTATGAAGATAAAAATCGATCAAAAGGAGAAGGATGCATAATGACTAAAAAGGTCCTTACAGCTGTTTTTGGACTTGGGAGACTAGGATATTGGCATGCTTTAAATGTTGCTAAAAGCCGAAATGCAGAACTTGTTTCTATCTGTGATGTCAACCTTGAATCGGCACAAAAGGTAGCAGCAGATCTAGAAGTACCTAAATTTACGACTAATCCTGATGAGATCTTCCAGGATGACACTATTGAAGCGGTGGTTATTGCGTCTCCAACAAATACACATTTTGACTTGTTAAAAAGAGCATCAGAAACAGGAAAGGCGATTTTTGTTGAAAAGCCGCTTACTATTGATTTGAAAGAGTCGCTTGAAATTAAATCAATCATGGAACAAAACCAAACCATTTGCCAAGTAGGGTTTATGCGACGATTTGACCCTGCGTATGATGCTGCCAAAAAAAGAATCGCGGCGGGTGATATTGGAGAACCGATATATTTCCGTGGGATATCGCGTGACCCAGTTGCTCCACACGAATCGTTTGTTAAACATAGTGGTGGATTATTTATCGACGTTTCGATTCATGATTTTGATATTGCGCGGTATTTAATGAATTCAGAGATACAAAATGTAAGCGCTAACGGAAAGGTGCTAAAATACCCATTTATGGAGAAATACAATGATGTTGATCAAGCCCTAACTTATATTGAGTTTACTTCAGGTGCAGCTGGAGATGTAGAGGCAAGCCGGAATGCTTATTATGGCTATGACATTCGAGCAGAAGTGATTGGGAGAGAAGGGTCCATCTTTATTGGAAACCTTCGTCAGCATGATATCCAGATTTTAACCAAAGCAGGCAATACACATGATATCCTGCCAGATTTCCCAACTAGATTTACTGATGCCTACACACTTGAATTAGAGGACTTTTTTAAAGTGGTTTTAGAAAAAGCAGTTCCGCGTGTGACGGTTGAAGATGGGGTAAAGGCATTAGAGATTGCTTATGCAGCTAGGGAATCTTATCATTCAGGCAATAAAGTGGAAGTTTAAGGGGTAACTATTGGTTAAGTTGTGATAATTAATTGATGTTTTTATAATGTTTTTTTCAAAAGAAGATAAAAAAAGTTCAAAAAAGTGTTGATGTGTTGGTACTAAATGGATATAATCAAAATAAGAAAACGCTTACTTCGCCTATATAGAGGCAGTTAAGGAAAGGGGTCTGTCCATGGTAGCTCATGCAGGGAGCCTTCTCGAAATGAAAGGAATTAAAAAAAGCTTTGGCTCAAACCACGTATTAAAAGGGATTGACTTGGATGTCAAAGCGGCTGAGGTACATGTTTTATTAGGGGAGAACGGTGCTGGGAAGTCCACTTTCATTAAAATACTAACTGGTGCGTATGAAAAGGATGCTGGAGAGATCTACTGGGAAGGGGAAAAAGTCCAGCTCAATAACCCTATCGATGCAATGAACTTAGGAATTGCTACTATTTATCAGGAACTAAATGTTATACCAGAGCTGAAGGTCTATGAAAATATCTTTCTAGGAAGAGAGCTTAAGCAGGGTGGAAAGTTTTCCATGCTTGATCGAAAAGCGATGATTACTGAAGCGAAACGATGTTTATCTCTCTTAGGTCAAAAAACAGAGCTTGCAGAAATGGAACTAGGGGAGTTGGGGATTGGCCAGCAGCAGCTTGTCGAAATTGCGAAAGCGCTTGCCCTTGATGCAAAACTAATCATAATGGATGAACCAACTTCAAGTTTAAGTGCTCAAGAAGTAGAGCAGTTATACAGCTGCGTTGAGGGCTTAGTTGAAAAAGGGATTGCAATTGTTTTTATTTCTCATCGTTTAGAGGAAATTAAACGTATGGGTAACAGGATTACAATTCTAAGAGATGGATATAAAATCGATACACTACCAGTAAAAGATACAGATCCGGACTATTGGATTGAATTAATGGTAGGGCGTTCGTTAGATGAAAAGTTTCCAAAGCAGTCTTTTACACTTGGAGAAGAAGGATTCCGTATTGAAAATATGCTTGTAGAGGGAACGGAACAACCAGTTAATTTCTCTGTTAATTACGGAGAAATAGTTGGGTTCTCTGGACTTGTCGGTGCGGGAAGAACAGAGCTTGCAAGAGCTATTTTTGGCGCTGATCCAAGGAATAAGGATGCGAAAATATTGATTGATGGGCAAGAAGTCCAAATTAAAAATCCTCGTGATGCCATCGATGCAGGGATTGCTTTTATTACGGAAGACCGAAAAAGTGAAGGGCTTCTACTAGATCAGGCTGCAGATATCAATATTGCTTTAGCAAATATGAAAGGGTTTCAAAACAAAGCTAAACTCATTAATTTAAAGGATATTCGAGCGAAGGCAGAAGAATACATTAAAGAATTACAAATTCGTCCAAATAATATTGAACTTCATGCACGCAATTTTAGTGGCGGTAACCAGCAGAAAGTGGTCATTGCAAAATGGCTATGTACACAGGCGAAAGTGTTTATCTTCGACGAACCGACAAGGGGTATTGATGTTGGAGCGAAGGTTGAGGTGTACCGCTTGATGAATCAACTTGTTGAAAACGGTTCCATCGTCATGATGATATCTTCTGATCTTCCAGAAATCCTTGGAATGTGCGATAGGGTATATGTTATGAGCGAAGGGAAAATAACTGCGAATTTACCAATTCATGAGGCTTCTCAAGAAAGAATAATGAAAGCGGCTACGGGGGGATGAAGCAATGAGCCAAATTATAGTAGATAAAAAGCAGGAAAACATAACGGAAAAGAAAACCATTAAAACATACTTAGCTAAACTAGCACCACTACTAGCATTAATTCTTTTATCAGGAATACTTACCTTTTTGTCAGATAAGTTTTTAACAGTTAATAACTTAATGAATATTGCACGACAATCTTCTATTAATGCGCTCCTTGCGATTGGTATGCTTCTTCCAATCCTGACAGCAGGGATTGATTTATCAGTAGGTTCTATTCTTGCTGTATCCATCATGATCATGGGAATTGTCTCAGTTAGTATGAGCTTAAATCCAGTACTTGGAATTATTGTTTGTCTTGCTGTAGGTGCGGGCTTCGGATTGCTTAATGGTGTGCTTTTAACGAAATTACGATTACCACATCCATTTATTTCAACTTTAGGTACGCAGTTTATCGGACGTGGTATTGCTTTACTTGTTACAGCAGCAGCACCAATTGCTGGTTTCCCATACATTATTCAATTCGTTGGACGGGAGTTTGTTGGTCCCATCCCAGTTAGTTTTATCTTGGTTATCTTTGTTTATGTAGTCATGCATATTTTTTTAACAAGAACACAGACAGGTCGATATATTTACGCTATTGGAGGTAACCCTGAAGCTGCAAGACTTTCTGGTATTAAAGTAGACAGAGTATTAATTATCGTATACACCATCAGTGGTTTCATGGCTGGGCTTGCTGGTTTAGTTATGGTGGGACGAGTGAACTCTGCCTTCCCACTCGCTGGTGTTACCTATGAGCTAGATGCAATTGCAGCGGTTATTATCGGTGGGGCTAGCTTCTTAGGAGGCGTTGGAACAGTAGCAGGTACATTAATAGGAGCTATGATTATTGCTGTACTCCGTAATGGTCTCAATCTTCTTAATGTATCAGCCGACTCTCAAATGGCGCTAATTGGAGTCGTCATCATTGCAGCGGTTTATGTTGACGTTTTACGTCAGCGTAAAAAAAGAAAGTAAGAGTCTTCTAGTTAGGTAGTAATTAAATTTAAAATATATCAAACGGGGGTAATTACTATGTTGAAAAAGAAATTCAAACTATTCGGAGCTGCATTGGCTCTATCAGCAATGACATTAGCAGGTTGTTCAGGTAGTGGGGAAACTGGTGGAAGTTCATCAGGTGACAGCAATGGTGGAGGAGGAGAATCTGTTTCGGTTGTATTAAAAACTTTATCCAGCCCATATTGGAAGTATGTAGAAGCGGGTGCCAAGGCTGCAGGGGAAGAATTTGGTGTAGATGTAACTGTTGTTGGACCTGCTGCAGAATCAGAAGTTATCCAACAGGTCAATATGCTTGAGGATCAGGTTAGTCAGTCACCGGGTGCGATATTAGTGGCTCCTTCTCAGCCAGAAACTGTTGTCCCGGTATTAGAAAATGCTTCAAGTTCTGGGCTTCCAGTTCTATTGATTGATACAGATGTAGAGTTTGAAGGAAAAACAACTTTCATTGGAACAGAAAACTTTACAGCAGGTCAAGAAGGCGGTAAGCTCCTTGCTTCAATGCTTGAAAAAGGAGATAAAGTTGTACTTATTTCCGGAGCTTTAGGAAATCCAGCAACTGATGAGCGTATTAAAGGTGCGAAAGAAGCTCTTGAAGCAGCAGGTATGGAAGTAGTTGCCGAACAACCGGCAGATAGCGATAAAGCAAAGGCAATGTCTGTAATGGAAAACATCCTTCAGAATGATAAAGATATAAAAGGTGTATTTGCTGCTAACGATGACATGGCAATTGGTGTATTGCGTGCAGTGCAAGCAGAGAATCTGGATGTGAAGGTAATTGGTACAGATGGTACTGAGGAAGCTGTTCAATCAATTTTAGATGGAAAGCTTGCTGGAACAATTGCTCAATCTCCATATAACATGGGATACCAAGGTGTTGAAAATGCCTTGAAGGTAATGAAAGGTGAGTCAATTGATGAAAGAATCGATGCAGGTATTGACATTATTACGAAAGAAAACGCCCAAGAACAATTAGACTTCTTAAAGAGCATCTCCGAATAAGTGTTACCTAAATAAAATTCTTCATGCTAATATAGAAGAAGGAATTAACTTTTAAGGAGTATGAAGATTATGAAGCCCACTATATATGATGTTGCTAAAAAAGCAGGGGTTTCGATTGCAACTGTGTCTAAAGTGATTAATAATACTGGCAGAATTAGTGAAGAAACACGAAAAATGGTTACGAAGATTATGGAACAATTGGAATACCAACCAAGTAGTGTGGCGGCTGCATTAACTGGGAAGAAAACGTATACAATCGGTGTGCTCATCCCAGATATTGCGAACCCCTTCTTTGCGGAAGTTTCCCGTGCATTAGAAAACAGTGCACGGGAAACTGATTACGCCATTATATTATGCAGCACTGATTACCAAACAGAACGGGAGCATGAATATTTGGAGCTTCTGTTAAAAAAACAGGTAGACGGTATTATTATTGCAACGGAGCCAAAAGATCTTAATGTGTATAAAAAGCTAGCTAGTAAAAAAATTCCACATCTGTTTTTCACTATCGACCATCCTTCTTTTATTTCACATGTCGTAACAACGGATGATGTTCGAGGAGGATATCTTGCTGGCCGATACTTATTAGAAAAAGGTCACCACCATATAGCTGTAATTGCAGAGACTAATCGCACGAGTGGAAGATTGAGGATTCAAGGCTTTATTCAATCCCTTCAGGAAGAAGGAGTTGAGTTTGATGAAAACCTATTGATTCATTCTAAATCAAAGATAGAAGATGCGAAAAATGCTGCACAAATCATATTAGGTATGGAAAATAGACCAACAGCCGTTTTTGCTGGAACCGATTTAATTGCAACTATTTTCGCTAATGAATCAAGAAAAAAGCAGGTTTCCATCCCAGATAAAATTTCAATAATTGGTTTTGATAATACGATCCAAGCAGAATTGGCCGACCCGGGATTAACCACAATTGCTCAACCAATCGATGAGTTGGCTCATTATGCAATTCAAAATTTATTAAAATCAGTTGAAAACCCAGCAATGCCTGGACATAGAATTATGTTAGTTCCAGAACTGATTGAACGGCATTCAGTAAAGGATATAAAAGTAGAACCACCATCTTGAGCAAGTGACCAGTATATAAGGCTGGTTATTAAAAATTGGTTAAGCGCTTTACTTTTTTAGGGGAATTTTCTGAATTCCCTTGTTATTATAGATATATCATGTATATAATATTAGGTGAGAAAACGCTTAACCTTTATTTACCTTAGGAGGAAATGTTGAAATGCAAAAGTTAACTTTGGGGATTATTGGTGCAGGAAGAATTGGGAGATTACATGTTGACAACTTAAAATTAGTGCCAGAAATCAAAATAAAAGGTGTTTCCGATGTTGTAATTGATCATCTTGAAACATGGGCAACAGAGAAGCAAATTGAAGTTTTAACAACAGATTACAAGGTTTTGTTAAATGATCCAGAGATTGACGCGGTGTTTATTTGTTCACCTACAACTACGCACGCAAATCTAATTAAAGAAGCAGCAGCAGCTGGTAAGCACATATTCTGTGAAAAACCAGTAAGCTTCTCAGTTGAAGAGACAGAAGAAGCGCTTGCTGAAGTCGATAAGGCTGGGGTTAAACTTCAAGTAGGTTTTAACCGTCGATTCGATCCGAATTTCAAGAAAATTCGTTCTCTTGTTCAAGATGGAACGATTGGGATACCTCATATTTTGAGAATCACATCACGTGACCCTCAACCACCAGGTGTTGATTATATAAAAACTTCAGGTGGTTTGTTCATGGATATGGCGATTCATGATTTCGATATGGCAAGGTATGTGATGGGGAGTGAAGTTGTAGAGGTATCTGCCCATGGTGCGGTACTGGTTGACCCAGCTATCGGTGAAGCGGGAGATATTGATACAGCGATTGTTACTTTGAAATTTGCCAACGGTGCACTTGGGGTAATTGATAATAGCCGCCAAGCAGTTTATGGGTATGATCAGCGCCTAGAAATCTTCGGAGACAAGGGTGCAGCCCAAGCTGATAATAACCGTGCTACGAATGTAGAGGTATCTACTGCTGAATCTGTATTAAAAGAGAAACCGCTTTACTTCTTCCTTGAACGTTATACTCAAGCCTATATTGATGAAGTAACTGAGTTCGCAAAAGCAATTCTTGAAAATGGTGATTTAACTTGCACGGGCTTTGATGGTTTGCAAGCAGAACGTATTGCAAAAGCTGCAAAACAATCGCTTGAAACTGGGGCTCCAGTTACGTTAGAACAAGTAACTGAGAAAGTAGCAAACTAGTAGGACGAAAGGAAGGATAGTATGAACCCGCTTAAGTTTGAACAAAATCGGCTGCTTGATATTATTGCTATTGGGCGCCTATGTATCGATTTAAATGCGAATGAAACAAACCGGCCAATGGAAGAAACTAGTACTTTTACAAAATATGTTGGAGGATCACCTGCTAATATCGCAATCGGTTCTGCAAGATTAGGTCAGAAAACAGGTTTTATTGGAAAAGTATCTGACGACCAAATGGGTCGATTCATCACAAATTACTTAGAGGAAAACAATATTGATACAAACGGTGTAACAGTTGACAAAACAGGTGCAGTTACTGGGCTTGCATTTACAGAAATCAAGAGCCCAACTGATTGTAGCATTTTAATGTACCGCGATAACGTAGCAGATTTGAAACTTCATCCTTCTGAGGTAGATGAAGAATATATTAAACAATCAAAAGCACTATTAATCTCTGGTACTGCCCTAGCAAAAAGTCCATCTCGTGAAGCTGTATTTTTAGCACTTGAATATGCAAACAAACATAATGTGACTTGCTTCTTTGACCTTGACTACCGTCCTTACTCTTGGACAGACGAAGCAGAAACAGCAGTATACTACAACTTGGCTGCTGAAAAATGTGAAGTGATTATCGGTACTCGTGAAGAGTTCGATATGATGGAAAAACTACTTAATATCGATAAATCTGATGATTCCTATACAGCATCCCGATGGTTCTCTTACCGAGCTGACCTTGTGGTAATCAAACACGGAGGGGAAGGTTCTATCGGTTATACGAAAGATGGTAACTCTCACCGTAGCGGGATCTTCCCTGCAAAAGTCCTTAAAACATTCGGGGCAGGTGATTCATATGCTTCTGCATTCATCTATGGATTGATGAACGGAAAAGAGGTTTCTGAGGCAATGAAGATGGGAAGTGCATCTGCTTCTATTGTTATCTCACGTCATAGCTGTTCTGATGCAATGCCGACAAATGAAGAGCTAAACCAACATATGGAAACAGCAGTTTACGAACCAGCTAAGTAATCAGATTTCTAAAATAATAACCTGGGGCTTGTTCTCATTAAATTATCTTTATTTTGAAAGCAAACATTATCTTGAATAATAGAAAGGGAGATTTTAAATGACACAAACAACAGTAAAAACATTAAAGAACTACATTGGTGGCGAATGGGTAGATTCAAGTTCAGAACAAAGAGAAGTCGTATATAATCCAGCGACAGGAGAAGAAATTGCGATTGTTCCTCTTTCGACAAAAGAAGAAGTAGATCAGGCTGTTCGTGTAGCAGATGAAGCATTCAAAACGTGGTCTCAAACAGCAGTACCAAAACGTTCTCGTATTCTTTTCAAGTATCAACAGCTTTTGGTTGAAAACTGGGATGAGCTTGCTAAATTGGTTACCATCGAAAACGGAAAAAGCTTCAAAGAAGCACAAGGTGAAGTTCTTCGTGGGATTGAGTGCGTTGAATTCGCAGCTGGAGCTCCAACTTTAATGATGGGTAAGCAACTTCCAGATATCGCGAGTGGACTTGAGTCTGGTATGTATCGTTACCCAGTTGGGGTTGTAGGGGGAATCACGCCGTTCAACTTCCCAATGATGGTTCCATGCTGGATGTTCCCGCTTGCAATTGCTTGCGGTAACACATTCGTATTAAAACCATCTGAGCGTACTCCACTTCTTGCACAGCGTCTAGCTGAACTATTTGAAGAAGCTGGTCTACCAAAGGGTGTTCTTAACATTGTAAACGGAGCTCATGACGTAGTTAACGGACTTTTAGAGCACAAGCTTGTTAAAGCTATCTCATTCGTAGGTTCACAACCAGTCGCAGAATATGTTTATAAAACAGGAGCCGCTAACCTTAAGCGTGTTCAAGCACTTGCTGGTGCAAAAAACCACTCTATTGTATTAAGTGATGCAAATCTTGATAATGCAGTAAATCAAATTATCGGTGCAGCATTCGGCTCTGCTGGTGAGCGTTGTATGGCAGCTGCAGTTGTAACAGTAGAAGAGTCAATTGCTGACGAGTTAATTGAAAGATTAAAGAAAGCGGCAGATGATATTGTGATCGGAAACGGACTTGAAGAGGACGTATTCTTAGGACCGGTTATCCGTGAAAACCACAAAGCTCGTACACTTGGCTACATCGAGTCTGGAGTTGAACAAGGTGCAACTATTGTACGTGATGGTCGTAAAGATGCAGAAGTAACTGGAAAAGGATACTTCGTTGGACCAACAATTTTTGATAATGTAACTCAAGAAATGAAAATTTGGCAGGATGAAATCTTCGCTCCAGTTCTTTCGATTGTCCGTGTGAAAGATTTAGCGGAAGCGGTTGACGTTGCAAACAACTCTAACTTCGCAAATGGTGCTTGCTTATATACTGATAGCGCAATTGCTGTACGTCAATTCCGTGAAACAATAGATTCCGGCATGCTTGGAATCAACATTGGTGTTCCAGCCCCAATGGCATTTTTCCCATTCTCTGGCTATAAGGATTCCTTCTATGGAGATCTACATGCTAATGGTACAGACGGTGTTGAATTCTACACTAGAAAGAAAATGCTAACTGCTCGTTACATGAAGTAATTGAATCTATAAAAAGGGAAGTGGTGGGATGAAGTAGCTCGTCCACTTCCTTTTATTATGTGAAAATAAAGGCCATCAAATCTTCAACACCATAATCGAGAGGAGAATAGATTGTGAATAGCATTCGTTTAACAACAGCTCAGGCACTTGTGAGATTTTTAAATGCACAATATGTAGAATTTGACGGGAAACAAGAAAGATTTATTAAAGGGATTTTTACAATTTTTGGTCATGGAAACGTGGTCGGTCTTGGTCAAGCACTTGAAGAAAACCCAGGAGACCTTGAGGTTTACCAAGGACGAAATGAGCAAGGAATGGCAAATGCAGCGATGGCATTTGCAAAACAAAAGCATCGCAAACAAATCATGGCTTGTACTTCATCCGTAGGACCAGGAGCTGCAAACATGGTAACTTCTGCTGCAACTGCAACCGCTAACAATATACCGGTACTCTTATTACCTGGTGATGTGTTTGCAACTCGCCAGCCAGATCCAGTTTTACAGCAAATTGAACAAACACATAATCTATCAATTTCAACAAACGATGCGTTTCGTGCTGTAAGTAAGTATTGGGACCGCGTTTCACGTCCAGAGCAACTAATGTCAGCGATGTTGAATGCGATGCGCGTCTTAACAAATCCAGCTGATACTGGTGCGGTAACCATTGGGCTGCCACAAGATGTTCAAGGGGAAGCATGGAATTTCCCGGTGAGCTTCTTCGAAAAGCGTGTTCATCGTATTGAACGCCGTCAGCCATCCTTGGAAAGCATTAAAGATGCAGTGAAACTTATTCAATCAAAGAAAAAGCCATTACTAATTTTAGGTGGCGGGGTGCGCTACTCAGAGGCTGCGGATGCATTAGTTGAATTCTCAGAGAGGTTCAACATTCCGTTTGGTGAAACACAAGCTGGCAAAAGTGCTGTGGAAAGCAGCCATCCATTAAACCTTGGCGGCGTTGGAGTAACAGGAAACCTTGCAGCAAATCAGATTGCAAAGGATGCTGACTTAATAATAGGGGTAGGAACTCGTTTCACTGATTTTACAACCGGTTCTAAGCATTTGTTTGCCGAAGCAGATGTTTTAACTATCAATATTTCTGAATTCCATGCTGCCAAGCTTGATGCAGTAAAGGTAGTGGCTGATGCAAAAGTAGGGCTAAATGCAATTTCAGAGGAACTAGGTCCATACAAAACGGCTTATGAAAGTGAAATTACAGATGCAAAGCAAGCATGGCAGAGGGAATTGAATCGATTATATGAAATCAAATATGGTGAAGGATTTAAGCCAGAAATAGCTGGCCAGTTAGATGATAAACTTCCAGAATATGTAGAGGTTTTTGGCTCTCAATTAACACAAACATCTGTACTTGGCTTTGTCAACCACCTTGTCGATGATCATGCTATTGTTGTTGGTGCAGCGGGAAGTCTTCCGGGTGACCTTCAACGTATGTGGGTTTCAAAAACCCGTAATACGTATCATATGGAATATGGCTATTCTTGCATGGGTTATGAAATTGCTGGCGCACTTGGTGTGAAGCTTGCTGAACCAGAGCGTGAAGTTTATGCCATGACTGGGGATGGAAGCTACTTAATGCTTCATACAGAGCTTGTTACCTCCTTGCAAGAAGGTAAGAAAATCAATGTTGTATTGTTTGATAACTCAGGTTTCGGCTGCATCAACAATCTTCAAATGGGTAACGGAATGGGAAGTTTTGGTACAGAATTTAGAAAACGTAATCCAGAGACCGGTAAGATGGATGGAAACATCATGACCATTGATTTTGCAAAAGTAGCAGAAGGGTATGGTGTGAAAACCTATTCCGTTCGTACTCTTGAAGAACTAAAAGCAGCGTTGGTTGATGCGAAAAATCAAACCGTTAGCACCCTCATTGATATAAAAGTACTACCGAAAACGATGAGCGATGGCTACGATTCCTGGTGGAATGTAGGGGTAGCAGAAGTCTCAGAAAAAGAAAGTATCCAACAAGCATTTGAAGATAAAAAAATCAATCTAGATAAAGCACGCACATACTAGGAGGAAAGCAGATATGTTCAAAGAGGGTCAAGTAAAATTAGCTATAGCACCAATTGGCTGGACGAACGATGATATGCCTGAACTTGGTGGAACTGTGACATTTGAGCAATGTATTAGTGAGATGGCTTTAGCAGGCTTTTCCGGTAGTGAAGTGGGAAATAAGTATCCGCGTGATCCAGTAATATTGAATAAATACTTATCGATTCGTGGGTTAGAGATTGCCAGTGCATGGTTTAGTTCATTCTTAACTTCTAAACCATTTGAAGAAACAGCTGAGGATTTTAAAGTCCACCGTGATTTTTTACATGCTATGGGTGCAAAGGTTATCGTTGTATCCGAACAAGGCAACAGTATTCAAGGTCAAATGGACACGGCTTTATTTGAAAATAAACCAGTGTTTTCCGAGGAAGAATGGACGGTATTTCTTGATGGAATTCAACGTCTTGGTGACCTTGCAGCTGAAAAAGAAATGAAGCTTGTTTACCATCATCATATGGGGACTGGTGTTCAAACGACAGAAGAAATTACTCGTCTAATGGAAGGAACTGATCCAAATAAGGTTTCTCTTTTATATGATACAGGGCATTTAGTTTTCTCAGGAGAGGATTATTTAGAGGTATTAACGAAGTATATGGACCGTATTCACCATGTTCATTTAAAAGATGTTCGTGCTGATGTAGCTCAGAAGGTTCGTGATGAAAAGGTGAGCTTCCTTCAAGGAGTTAAACAAGGAGTATTTACAGTACCAGGAGATGGTCTAATTGATTTTAAACCTATCTTTAAACTGCTAAGTGAAGCGAATTATGAAGGATGGTTTGTTGTAGAAGCTGAACAGGACCCAGCTATTGCTAATCCTTTTGAATATGCCGTTAAAGCACGTAAATATATTCGTGAGAATTGTGGATTGTAAAATAAATAAGACACCTTAAACCTGTACGCTAGATGTACAGGTTTCTTTATACCTCTTCTGCATTTCAGAAAATGGAAGGAGAAGTGCTATGAAAAATGATAAAAACAGGAAAATAAATCGAAATCTGTTTCAAGCTCATTTTCTGAGTATAGTTTTTTGTTTTTGGTTTTCGATGTTTATTTACGTCCAAACCTTTGGGGTCTATTTAGCATTTCTAGACTTTGGATATTATGCAACCGGCATCATTATGGGGAGTTATGGAATTATGCAGATTATCCTTCGCTTTCCAATTGGTTTTCTTGCAGACCGTTATCAAATCAGCGGCAAGTTTTTAGTAGGAATTGGATTCATTGCTTCACTTGCGAGTGTGCTGTTACTTGCATTATCCACGGAGTTCCTTCCTATTTTTATGGGGAGATTTTTAGCAGGATTTACCGCTGCAATGTGGGTCGTACTTACGATTTGGTATAGCTCATCTTTTAGTAAACAACAGTCATTAAAAGCGATGAGTCAGCTTCAATACACAATGGTTGGCTCCCAATTAATTTCAATGGTGCTTAGTGGCTTAATTGCCGATTTCTATGGTTTTACATATTTATTTTGGGTTGGTGCTGTTTTCGCCTCGCTTGGGTTCATTTTAGTCCTTTTGCTGCCAAACCAAGAACCTAAACGGGCACAAGAATCAATTCAAATGAAACATGCTCCAATTTTTGACCGAATCATAAGGATACGAAAAATTTGGTCATTAAGCATATTGTCACTTATCGGCCATGCCGTTTTATTTACAACGATTTTTGGTTTTTCATCAGTTTATTTCACACAGTTAAATGAACACCAATCTGCAATCATGTTTCTAGTCGTTTCATTTATGCTTCCTCATGGCATGGCTCCATTAATTTTATCTATAAAAAAAAGCCAACTGAAAAATTCTTTTAAATTGCTGATGCTTTGTTTCGTTGTTGGGATTTCTACACTATTATTTTTAGGCTCCATTGATAGTTGGGTCATGTATTGTATCTTACACGGAATACTTGGACTTTCCTTAGGTTTTGTGTTTCCTATTTTATTAGACGAGGTATATAAGGCGGATGAAGTAGGTGCTTCAAAGACGATCATGGGACTCTATCAATCTGTTTACTCAATAGGAATCGTTGCTGGTCCAATCGTTGCTGGCTATTTTGCTTTGAAAGTAGAGATTGGTGCAGTTTTTATTCTTTCGGCATTCTTACTTCTATTAGGTGGAATATTATCATTGGTAGAAAGCGTAAAGCTTAGTAAAGGAAAGGGAGAAATTGGTGAGAAAGTGAAGAGTATTTAAAAGACAGAACGGGAACTGACCAATTTCCTAGCTGCTCTTATTTTAGTAATAATATTGAATATGCAACCAAAAATTTTCCTGTTTGGAAGAGTATAGGGAATTATATAAAAAAGAATATGTAAAAATTACAGGTCTGCTATTGACTGAAAATGCTTTCAATATTATCATATAATCATAAAGTTAACCAACAATTACCCAAATGTTATTAAACAGTTATGATCACTATTTGGGAACATTAATTGTTTAATGGCCTCGATTGTATTTCATATTTTAGCAGTTTAATGAGGGGGAGAAAAATGAGTAAACTTTTACGAAAACCAAACAAAGCAGAGCAAGAATTAACAGTTATTCATAATGTAACGACAGAAAATTCTTCTTTGGAATATGTAGAATTTAAGGTTGTCGATTTAACTCCTGGAGCAAAGTATGCTGAAGAGTTAGATGAAAAAGAGGTATGCATCGTCGCAGTAACCGGACGAATCAATGTTACGGATCAAGAGCAAACTTTCAGAAACTTGGGAACTCGTGAAAGCGTTTTTGAGCAAAAGCCAACTGACAGTGTGTATATATCGAATAATCGCAGTTTTGAAATTGAAGGAGTAAGTAAGGCACGCGTAGCAATATGTTATTCACCTTCTGAAAATCAATTACCGACAAAGTTAATCAAAGCATCTGACATTGGAATTGAACACAGAGGCGTTCAAAACAATAAGCGATTAGTACATAATATTTTACCAGATTCAGATCCATCTGCTAATAGCTTATTAGTAGTTGAGGTTTTTACAGAAAGTGGAAACTGGTCAAGTTATCCTCCCCATAAGCATGATCAAGATAATTTACCATATGAATCTTTCTTAGAGGAGACCTATTATCATGAAATGAATCCAAAACAAGGGTTTGTTTTCCAAAGAGTTTATACCGATGATCGTTCTATCGATGAAACAATGACAGTAGAACATGGAGACGTTGTCATTGTACCGGCAGGTTATCATCCCGTAGGTGTGCCGGATGGCTACGTTTCTTACTATTTAAATGTAATGGCAGGTCCAAAACGAACTTGGAAATTCCATAATGATCCAGATCATGAATGGATACTTAAAAGTCGCCAATAAATATTGATAATGCAAGGTGCTGGTTACATTACAGTATAACTAGCACCTTGATAGGGTCAATAAATGAAATCGCTTTTTTATAAGTATATTATGGTAGCAAATTTTATAGATAAAAAGGGGAATTATGGAACAGGATGCAAAGTCAAAGTGAAAAATTAAGAGTCTATTGACATAAACAAAGGGGTGTAAACTTAATGCTAGTTTCTATAAAAGAAATGCTAATAAAAGCAAAAGAGGATCGGTATGCAGTCGGTCAATATAACATTAATAGTTTCCAATGGGTGGAAGCGATTCTGGAGGCCTCAGAGGAAGAACAGGCTCCGGTTATTTTAGCTGCTTCTGATCGACTGGTCGATTACCTTGGTGGCTTCAACGTAATCGACACTTGGGTTAGAACGCTGGTAGAAGTAAAGAAAATTAATGTCCCTGTAGCATTGCATTTGGACCATGGCAGAAGTGTAGAAAGGTGTAAAGAAGCAATTGATGCAGGATTTACATCTGTTATGATCGATGGTTCACATCATCCAATTGATGAAAATATCGAGATGACGAAACAAGTCGTTGAGTATGCTAAGGCTCGTGGGGTATCGGTTGAGGCTGAAGTTGGAACCGTTGGTGGTAATGAAGACGGTCTAATCGGTGGAATTAACTATGCAGATCCAGAAGAATGTGTAAGGTTAGTTAAAGAGACTGGGGTTGATGCATTGGCAGCTGCCCTTGGTTCAGTTCATGGTCCCTATCAGGGAGAGCCGAAACTTGGATTTGATGAAATGAAACAAATTGCTGAAATGACTGGGATTCCGCTAGTTTTGCATGGTGGTTCTGGAATTCCATTACATCAAATCCAAAAAGCAATTGAATATGGGCATGCCAAGATTAATGTGAACACAGAATGCCTACAGGCTTGGACAAGGGCAATTCGAGAAGTGTTAGCAACTAATTCTGAGCTATACGATCCACGTGCCATCCTTACTCCGGGAAAAGAAGCAGTAAAGTTGACAGTGAAAGCGAAAATAAAAGATTTTAGAACAAATAACAAGGCTATTTTAAGCAGTATTAATACTTAATTCAAAAGAGGCTATTTAAAAATGAATGAATATCCTCAACAACTTAGGAGGAATAAAGCTTATGATTTGGCTGATTTTTCTTAGCTTCTTAGCTTATACAGTATTTGTGATGTGGTTTTCCTGGTATAAGACAAAAGGGACAGACATGTCGACCACAGATGGTTACTTCCTTGGTGGCCGAAGTCTAACAGGTATTGTCATCGCGTCTTCATTGATCTTAACTAATCTTTCAACTGAACAAATTGTTGGATTAAATGGTCAAGCATTCGGAGAATCAATGGCGGTAATGGCATGGGAAGTTGCCTCTCCACTGGCATTGATTGTAATGGCCCTTATTTTACTACCGAAGTACTTAAAAGCAGGGCTTACAACAATTCCAGATTTTCTTGAACGACGTTATGACTTAAGAACAAGACAAATTGCATCTCTTTTATTCTTAATTAGTTATGCTGTTGCCTATCTACCAGTTGTTCTGTACTCTGGTGCACTAGTATTAGATAGTATCTTTTCATTAACATCGATTACCAATTTAAGCCCATTCATGCTTGTTCTTGTTATTTCGGCTGCTATTGGAGTTATAAGTTTAGGATACACAATTCTTGGCGGCCTCAAAGCAGCTGCTATGAGTGATACAATCAACGGAATTGGGTTAATTATTGGTGGTCTACTTATTCCTATCCTTGCTTTAGTTGCACTCGGTGGAGGAAACTTAGCTAGCGGTGTCAGTGAATTGCTTCATGCAAACCCTGGAAAACTGAACGCTATTGGCGGGACTGAGTCTTCTGTACCATGGCCAGTGTTAATCACAGGGATGCTTTTCAACAACATTTTCTATTGGGCAATGAACCAATCGATTATTCAACGTACATTTGCTGCGAAAAACTTAGCAGAAGGTCAAAAAGGAGTTTTGTTTGCAGGGTTATTTAAGGTATTTGGAATGACATTTTTAGTATTGCCTGGTATTATTGCTTACCTACTTTATGGAAATTCATTAAGCAATAATGATGCCGCATACCCAACACTTGTTATTGATGTTCTTCCGGTAGCATTATCAGGATTTTTAGCAGCAGTATTATTCGGAGCAATTTTAAGTTCATTTAATAATACTTTAAATAGTGCGATTACTCTATTCTCACTTGATATTTATAAACCAATCTTTAAACCACAAGCTCAAGAAAGAGAACTTGTAAAAGCGGGTCGAGTCTTTGCTTTTGGACTAGCCATTGCGTCGGTTATTGTAGCTCCGTTTATCATGTATGCGCCTTCAGGATTATATGCATATTTACAGGAAATGAATGGTTTTTATAACTTACCAATTATTGCAATGATCCTTGTAGGCTTTTTCAGTAAACGTGTACCAGCGTATGCAGGTAAGGTGGTCATCGTTGTTCATATTGTACTATATTCACTATCAAAGGTCTTCTTAAGTGATGTTAACTTCCTTTATGTACTATCAATTCTCTTAGCTGTTGACATTTTTGTCATGTTGGTATTAGGAAGATTGAATCCAAGAAAAACACCATTTGTGTTAAATGATGCGAAGAAAGTTGACCTAACTCCATGGAAACATGCAAAAACATTTTCAGCTTTTCTTGTCATTATTATGCTAGGAGTTTATGCTTTCTTCTCTCCTATAGGGATTGCAGACTCAAGTTTGGCAACGTATTCGGTATCGCAAGTTGTCTTTTTGTTAGTAAACCTGGTGATTATTGGGTCAGTTGCTTGGTTCTGGTATAGAACCAATAAAAAATTAGATAGTGCTGATAGCAAAGACGAGGATCAAAAAAAAGTCGTTTAATCTTTTAACCGAAAAGAAAGCGGTAACGGTTATCAGTCTTTTCTAAAAATAAGAAATCATAAGAAAATAGGTTGGGATTGTTCTCTCAATCTATTTTCTTCAAGGTTAGGCTTAAGATAAAAAGGGGGTTTAAATATGCCTTTAGTTCGGTTCGATTTGATTGAGGGAAGAGACGAACATTCTGTAAGAAAGCTTTTAGATGCTGCTCACCACGCCATGGTACAAGCCTTTGGAGTACCTGAAAGAGATCGATATCAAATTGTCACTCAGCATCCGGCAAGTGAAATGATGATTGAAGATACAGGTTTAGGATTTGAAAGAAGCAAAGATGTCGTTGTCGTAAGCGTGACAAGTAAACAAAGAACGGAAGAACAAAAACAGAAATTTTATCAATTATTGGTTAAGGAATTAGGGGAACAATGCGGAATAGAACCAAATGATATTATGATCTCTGTTGTGACAAATGGAAATGCTGATTGGAGCTTTGGTTATGGTAAGGCTCAATTTCTAACAGGAGAGTTATAAGAATTAAAAGCGGACCAATTAGCTTGGTCCGCTTTTATGATGAGTGCCTCTTAATAATTAAGGATAATATTATGCTCAAGTGCAAATAGTTGATAATTCTCATTTGGCTCTTTATCTGTAATGAGGTAATGGATTTCATCTAAGTTGCAATAAGTAGTTAAAGCATATTTATCAAACTTACCATGGTCGACTAATAGAAAGACTTGAGAACACTTCTTCACTGCGGAGCTTTTAAGTTCACTCTCAAGAGGGGCTGAGTTTGTGACCCCATTTGAAATTGAGATTCCTGTTGATGCCATGAAGGCTTTATTTATATTGTAGGTTTTAAAGAGATCCAATCCTTTATAACTTGTAAAGGACTTTGTTTCTCGTTCAAGCATTCCTCCGGTAGAAAAAATGTTTAAGTTCTTATAAGGCATCGATTCTACGATAAAGTCCACATTGTTTGTTACAACTGTTATATTCTTCTCTTTAACAAAATGGAACATTTCAAATGTTGTTGTACCTGAATCTATAAAGATAATATCTCCATCATTTACATAATTGGCAGCTAGTTTAGCAATGTGTGTTTTTTCTGTTTGATTGCGGACCTTTCTATCATTGAAGGATACTAGTGTGGAATGGTTAACTGCAACTCCACCGTATACCTTTTTCAAGTCGCCATGTTCGACCAGCACTTGAACATCTCTTCTGATAGTGTTTTTTGATACACCAAATACCTCAACAAGTTCATCCAAAGAAACAGTTTCATGTTTCAATACATACTCTTGTATTTGGTGTATCCTTTTGGTTTTTAACATCTCGATTCCCCTTTAGCACAGTGATGTAAGCGCTTATATATGTTATTAATTATTATATCAACAATTAACCAATACTTCACCACTTTTATATAATAAACTAAAATAAATTATATGTCGCGACATAAGACTTGTGTAAATATATTTAAGGAAAGGTTTTCTGCAAGACAGGTTAACACAAACAAAGAGCTAATATACCTTCTCTTTAGTAATAACAAAAACTTACATACATTGTTCATTGCTGTGGGTATGTGACTGGTAAATAGAACGTTTAGAAAATTCAATTATACTTTTTTTATACTTTATACAAGTTGAGTGTGAATTTGGTAAATTTTTCTCAGTTTTATACCAAAATATGATACTTTCACCCAAAAAACTTACCATCAATAGGAAAAAAGATGTCCTATTAGTGATATTATAGTAGAGGACTAATTTTTATAAAAATTATAGCGAGAGTGAGGTAGCAAAGCTTCGTGAACTTTAAAACAACTTTATACATCGGTTTTGGAGTTGTGATTATTGCAATGGGGATTATCGCAAGTATTATTATTAATACATATCAAAACCAAACACAGCAGATGAATGAGCTTGTGAATGATCGTTATATTAAGATTGAACATGCGAATACTATTCGTTATGAAATGAGTTCTATTGATTTAGATAACGTGAGTGAAAGAAACGAAATAGATCAACAGTCCATTCAATTGTCCGAGAAGGCTTTTCAAAGGGCAAATCAGAAATTAGTAGAGTTAGAGAAGTTGATTGAAATTCAACAGGCAAAGGATATATTTGCAAAACTCGCCAACAACTA
Source organism: Metabacillus sp. YM-086 (assembly GCF_048059995.1). NCBI lineage: Bacteria > Bacillati > Bacillota > Bacilli > Caryophanales > Bacillaceae > Metabacillus > Metabacillus sp. YM-086. The sequence continues at coordinate 62,377 of NZ_JBLUOI010000008.1, forward strand.
TGATTCTTTTCGATCTAGCTATGATGAGTTAATATCGAATCAAGCAAGTGAGAGCAACTTGAACTTATTAGAGCGTGTAAAAGAAGATAAAGCAAATCTACTTATTACTATTGAAGACCTAATCGACTTTCAAGAAAAGGTCATGCAGGATACTTTAAAACAAACAGAGGAAGCATACAGCAATGTGTTAAAAAACATCATTATTTCTGGGGCAATCGGTCTTGTCTTTGCTTTAACAATTGCGTTTATCGTAGTAAATAATATAACAAAACGGTTACGAAAGTTTAAGAGTGTATTAGTCACATTAGCAGATGATCATTATGGGTATACGAGAGTGGATATTCATTCGAATGACGAAATCGGTCAAATTGCAAACGCTTATAATGAATTAGTGAGTACTCTAGAAAAACAAGAACAAATTGAACAGCAATATCGAATAAAAATAGAAGATCAGAACTGGTTAAAAACAAGCATTGCCGAATTATCTGTCCTCATACAAGGGGTTAGTGATTTAAACTTAGCAGGCGAACGGTTCATACAGAAACTCTCCCAAACCATTGGGGCTAGTTATGGTGTCCTATATTTATTACATAAGGATGAAGAAAGTCCTTATCTAGAAAAACTTTCTTCTTACGCGTATACTACACCAAAAAGTAATCAACTTGCACTCAACAGAATTAGTTTTGGTGAGGGCTTAGTTGGTCAATGCGCAAAATCAAAAGAGATGATTTTGTTAGAAAACATTTCTGATGACTACATTCAAATCTCGTCAGGGCTAGGTCATACAAATCCAACGAGAATTGTCATTGTGCCTATTGTTCTTGAGGATGAGTTGTTAGGTGTGATGGAGCTTGCAACACTTCAACCAGTTACAGATCTTCATCGGGATTTCCTTGTGCAGGCAAATGAAATGCTGGGAGTTACCTTTAACAGGATTTTTAAGCATCAACAGGTAGAAAAGCTTTTAGAGGAATCACAGATCTTAAATGAAGAACTTCAAACACAATCTGAAGAATTACAGTTGCAGCAGGAAGAATTGCGCACGATGAATGATGAAATTGAAGCACAATATCGAAGTGCTGAGTTAAAAACAAAAGAATTAGAAGAGATAAAAGATAGACTTGAGCAAAAGACAAAAGAGATTATAGCGAGTTCAACATATAAATCTGAATTTCTAGCAAACATGTCTCATGAGCTTAGAACACCTTTGAACAGTTTATTAATCTTATCGCAAATGTTGCGGGAAAACAAAGAACAAAATCTTACGGATAAACAACTAGAGTATGTGAATACAATTTTTACATCTGGTCATGATCTCCTTCAATTGATTAATGATATTTTAGATCTTTCAAAAATTGAATCTGGGAAAATGGAGATCGTTGAGGGAGAAGTATTGATTACAGATATCGTCAATTCTCTTCAGCGTCAGTTTATGCCTATCGCTAAGATAAAAGGTTTAGAATTTACGTTTGAATATGATGTGAATTTACCAGATATTATTTTTACAGATGAACAAAGATTAAATCAGATCTTAAAAAACCTTTTATCAAATGCTTTTAAATTCACTGAAAAAGGACAGGTGCAATTACAGATTGCTCCATCGACTCAAAAGAATGAAAAATTCATCGCATTTTCGGTCACTGATACAGGAACAGGGATTGCGAAGGACAAGATTTCTGCTATTTTTGAAGCCTTTACTCAAGCTGACGGGACAACGAGCCGTAAGTATGGTGGAACAGGTCTTGGTCTATCGATCTCTCAGGAGCTTGCTAGACTTATAAATGGGACAATTTCCTGTGAAAGTATAGTGAATCAAGGAAGTACCTTTACTCTCTATATACCTCAAGGTGAAGAACTGAAACAAAATGAAGTAGAAAATGATGTGACCGTTTCAATACCGGCAGATTCTAAGGATGCCTCCGATCATGAAGTGGCTACTACGAAGGAACAGCCTCTACTGATTGGTAAAAAAGTGCTAGTTGTAGACGATGATATGAGAAATATCTTTGCATTAACAAGCTCTCTAGAAGCAGCGGGTATGGAAGTGAGCTTTGCAGAGAATGGTAGAGATGCAATTAATATTTTGCAAGAAGAAGAGAATCCAGATATTGTTTTAATGGATATTATGATGCCTGAAATGGACGGGTATGAGGCAATGAGGGTGATTAAAAGTATGAGGGAATATGAAAACCTTCCAATTATTGCTTTAACCGCAAAGGCTATGAAGGATGATCGACAAAAGTGTATTGATGCCGGTGCATCTGATTATATCAGTAAACCTGTTAATCTTGAGCAATTGTTTTCAATTATTCGAGTTTGGTTACATCATTAACTAATTTTCTTTTTAGGTGATGCTATGACATATATGAAGGAAGACCAACATGAATCAGCTTCAACAATGACTACACCAGAAGACTGTACAGATCTAGAACGTATTGAAATACAATTACTCTTAGACGGAATTTTCTTGAAGTACGGGTTTGATTTTCGACACTATACATTTAGCTCTATTCGGAGGAGAATTTGGCATCGTATAAAGGTGGAAAAGCTTCAAACAGTAACGGCTTTACTAGATAGAGTTTTACACGATCCTGCAACAATGGAGCAACTATATGCGGATTTTTCAATCAATGTTACTGAAATGTTTCGTGATCCTACTTTTTTTAAAGCCTTTCGAGAAAAAATTGTTCCGGTACTAAAGGATTTGCCTTCCATTCGGATCTGGCATGCAGGATGCTCGACTGGAGAAGAAGCCTACTCCATGGCTATCCTATTACATGAAGAAGGACTTTATGAAAAAACAAGAATTTATGCAACTGATATGAATGGCAAGGTCCTTGATAAGGCTCGAACAGGGAAATTTCCGTTATACCGAATGAAGACCTATACGAGTAATTACATCAACTCTGAAGGGAAAAATGCATTTTCCGAATATTATACAACCAAGGATGAGTATGCTTGCTTTCATTCCTATTTAGCAGAGAATATCGTTTTTGCACAACATAACCTTGTGACTGACGGATCTTTTAATGAGTTCCACGTAATCATATGTCGCAACGTCCTCATTTACTTTGACCGTGATTTACAAGAGCGTGTTCATCAGTTGTTTTATGACAGTTTAGCCACTTCAGGAATACTGGGTCTTGGAAATCGAGAAGGCCTTTCTTATTCAAATTATGATAACCGATATATTGATCTAGATAAAAAAGAGAAGCTTTACCAGAAGAAAAGTCTTTCTTAGATAAACATAAAAAATATGATAAGGGCGAGGTGCTTATGGAAAATCCAATTATTAACATCTTAATGGTAGATGACAGACCAGAGAATTTACAAGCCCTTGAAGCTGTGTTAGGCTCTTCTGGTTATCAATTAACAAAAGCCTACTCGGGAGAAGAAGCACTAAAATGGCTGTTAAAAAAAGAATTTGCCATCATCCTTCTCGATGTGCAGATGCCTGGTCTTGATGGTTTTGAGACTGCTAAGCTAATACGGGCTCGAAAAAAGTCAAAGGAAATTCCTATTATCTTTATAACGGCGCTCACTCAAACACAGGATTATGCAATTAGTGGATATGACGCAGGTGCAATTGACTTCTTGTTTAAACCATTTAACCCGTATATTTTAAAGAGTAAAATTGAAGGGTTTGTTAAAATATATGAAACGAAGTGGCAGCTTCAGATGCAAAACGAGCTCTTACAAAAGCAGTCAAAGCAATTAGATGAGGCGCATTCAAGACTTGAACAATTAGTAGAGCTGCGAACACAAGAGCTCCGTAAAACAAATGAAACTCTACAAAAGGAAATAGAAGAAAAACAGCATATTCTTCAATTAGCACAAGCTAATGAAGCTAAATACAGGCTTCTTGTTGAAGATTCACCTGTGGCTATTATTCTTCATGAATTACATAAAGAAAACTGGACATTTATCAATGAAACAGGAATGAAAATGCTAGGCGGACTTCATGTAAAAGATGTTCTTTCAAGAACGCTATATACCTTTGTTCATCCTGATGAGCATGAAGTGGTAAAGCAGCGGATTGAACGGGCACTTCATGGGGAGAAAGTTGAGGATAACGAATTAAAGCTAGTGCGTCTTGATGGGGAAACGATTCTTGCGGCGGTTACAATTATACCGTTTGAATATCTGGGGAATCCCGCAGTACATATTGTTGCAAGAGACATTACAGATATGAAAAAGACAGAAGAATATATTTCTCAATCAGAAAAACTGTCTGTAGTAGGAGAGCTTGCTGCTGGGATTGCACACGAAATTCGAAATCCATTAACAAGCTTAAAAGGTTTCACACAATTATTAGAATATAAAGATGATACACTAAATCCATATATACCGATTATGTTAGAAGAAATTGATCGTATTAATACAATTGTAAGTGAACTATTATTGTTAGCTAAACCAAATGCGGGAGACTTCAGGAAAGTCAAAATGACTGATCTTCTACAAAATGTAGTGATACTTATGAATGCACAAGCAAATTTACAAAACACTGAAATTAAATTTCATACTCTTGTAGGTGAGGAGCAGGATTATATAGATGGTTTAGAAAATAAACTCAAGCAAATTTTTATTAACCTCTTAAAAAATGCAATGGAAGCAATGAAAACAGGCGGCGAAATCAATCTCAACATGATGATAGAGGATAACCTATTAAGAATTCAGTTTTGTGATCAGGGCTGTGGAATCTCAGAAGAGGACCTGGCCAAAATCGGGCAGCCTTTCTTCACAACAAAGGAAAAAGGAACTGGATTAGGTTTAATGGTTTGTAAAAGTATTATAGATAGTCATCACGGACATATGGATATTGAAAGTGAGGTTGGAGTTGGAACAACCATTACGTTAACATTTCCGTTATGTGATGTTTATAGTGAGATGATGGTAGATAGTAATAATTAATTGACAACAACCTTTCTCAATCATACTAAAGACGAGCAGATAGTAGGCGTAATATTCCTGTTAATCTGCTCGTCTTTTTAAATAATGTAAGCTGGGCTACTATTATTTAATTTTATTTTGAATCTCGTCATTATACGCAAATGAGAATAGCAAGGCGACCATGATCGCTCCACCAATAATGTTTCCAATACTAGCAGGTATCAAATTATAAAAAAATTGATACCAATCATATGTATCATTACTGAAAATTCCAATACTAAAGTATCCCATGTTTGCTGCACTATGTTGAAAATTTCCGGCAACAAATAAGATGACGGGGAGTAGTGTACCGATAATTTTACCGGTAATATCACGGGCAGCGGTTGTTAGAAAAGCGGCCATACCAATGAGCCAATTGGCCAGGATACCTGAAATCATAATCTCAAAAAATCCCCATGTCCCATCTGATAAAAAGCTCATTTTATTATGATTGATGTAGTGATTTAGATCTTGAAAGAACTCCGGGGAGAGTGATTTCGATAAAACAATAAGTGTCCCAACAAATAAAGCTCCTATGATATTACCGAGGTAAGTCGCTAGCCAAAATTTTAAAATCTTTAAGCTCATAAGGGAAGGTTTCTGAAATAAATAACTTGGTAATAAAACGTTGACCTCAGTAAAGAGAATCGCTCCTGAAAGGAAAACCATCGCATACCCTGTTGCAAATCCCACACCTGCCATCAAATGAGATACTCCCTTTATGTCAATTCCCATTGAAAGCAAAATAGAAAAAGCAGCACCAAAAGCCATAAATGCCCCGGCCTGTAGGGATAATATAAATTGGGAGCTCGTTTTTCGATTAAGGTGGTCTCGTCCCTTTTGACTAAAATTATGTACAATTTGAGCTGGGTTAAAGTATTGTCGAGATGGCTCGTGGAACGCTTCATTATCTTGTTTCTTAGTGTTGTTTTCAATCATTTTTTGTCGCCCCTTTGTCAAAGGTTGTTTCTACCTTATACCCGTTTGGGCGTTATTTTAACTTTTTTTTCTTTTGTGTAATGAAGTTGAAATATAAAATCATCTAGTTTCTATTTAAAAATGGTAAGAAAAAAGGTATACAAACGAACTGATTATCATACCAAACAATGTTGTAATTGCAGGACATCTGTTTTTAAATAGGGACAGTGTACCTGTCCCTATTTACGTTCTAAAATATCAACCATTAAATCCCAAACTTTATCATATGAATGTTATGATGAGAGTAGCGATATTAATAGTAAGGAGATATTAATGATGTCAACAGATGCTCTAACTCGAAACAATGTTACAGTTAAAGGGAAAGGGAAGCAGCGGGTGATCTTTGCACCTGGTTTTGGCTTTGATCAAAAAGTTTGGGAAGCTGTTTCTGAATCATTTGAAGACGATTTTCAAGTGATTTTATTTGATTATGTTGGCTTTGGAAATTCAGATCTATTGGCTTATACCCCTAAGAGATATAGTTCTATATATGGATATGTGGAAGATTTGTTGGCCATATGTAACGACATGGATTTAAGTGATGCCATTTTTGTGGGACACTCAGTTGGTGGAATGATCGGTATGTTAGCATCTATTCAACAGCCGGAGTTGTTTTCGAACTTGGTCATGATTGGGCCGTCACCTTCCTTCTTGAATGAAGCGCCGGAGTATAATGGAGGGTTTGATAAAGAGGAGCTTGATTCTCTGTTAAATCTGTTGGTGAAAAATTACTTTGAATGGACTACAACCATTTCTGAAACGATTATGAATGGTTCAGAACAAACAGAAATGAAGATGGAGATAGAAGACCACTTTCGCAAGAATCATCCTAATATTACATACCGCTTTGCTGAGGTTTGTTTTTTTACAGATTACCGAGAGCATTTACCGAACGTTTCGGTTCCGACTTACATTATTCAAAGTGCAAACGATGTTTTTGTTCCCAAAGAAGTTACCAACTATATGAAAGATAAGATTCCGGATTGTGCAGTTAGCTATTCAACAGCTATAGGTCATTGTCCGCATATTAGTCATCCAAAAGAAATTTCCCATTTAATAAAAAGTCATTTGAATACCGATGGTTATATGTAATGGAAACCAATTTAAATCACATACCAGGCGGTTATTTGACTCTTTCACCTAATTTTAAGATTTTGTCAGTTAATCAAACATTACTGCGATTCATTCACTATGATACTGAACAATTGATTGGACAGAGTATTCGATCTATCCTTTCGAAATCCGCACAAGCATTCTTTCAATTTGCTTTTTACCCGCTTATTATCCAAAATAAACGAGTAGATGAAATGTTTTTAGAGTTGATATCTCATACCGGTGAAGAAATACCAGTACTTATGTATGCCACCAAAGAAAATGGAATCATTACATGTATGTTTGTGCCCAACAAGAAAAGAAATGAATACGAAAATCAATTACTGGAAGCAAAGAGGATTGCTGAGGAAAGATTAGTAGAAAAAGAGAAGAGTAATGCTGATTTAAAGAAAGTTTTACTAAACCTAGAAGAGAAACAAAATGAAATAGTAAAGATGGGTAAAGAAAATGATAAATATAAAACAGATACCCAGAGGGAGCTAAAGTTAGCCAAAAAAATACAAGAGACTACTTTAACGGAGGCGATAAATAACAAAGATCTTCAAATTGAATCTTATTATCGCGCTTCTAATGAATTGTCTGGTGATATATATGGATTTTATCAAATAAATAAAGATCAATATGGAATTATCTTACTGGATGTAATGGGTCATGGCATATCTTCATCTCTCATTACAATGTCACTAGTTACTCTGTTTCAACAATTAATATCAAAAGGATTACCATCAGAACAAATCATGAAAGCTTTAGATGATAAAATGCACAGTTTATTTGAAAATGAGGAGGATGCCTGGCATTATTGTACAGCTATATACATTTTCATTGATATAAAGAAACAAACCATTGAATACATAAATGCTGGCCATCCACCTGCAATTTACCTTGATTCTAAGGGAGGACAAAGAGAACTGAAAACACAGGGACCACCAATTGGAACGTTTAAGGATAACCAATTTAGAAACTCTGTTTTTTCATATACAAAAGGAGCAAGAATCCTTCTATATACGGATGGGGTTTCTGAGCCTCTTGAACAGGACCGTTTAAGTTTACTGTTAAAACAACATGTCTCTACTCCTTTACATGTCTTTAAAGAAAAACTATTAAAAACACTCCAAGATGAAGGAAACGATTATGACAAAAGTGATGACCAATGTTTTATCTTAATTGATCTAAAATAAAAAGCACTCAAAAATCCATTGAAGAGGAATTTTGAGTGCTTTTTTTATATAAAACTACTTAAGGATACTTAACAATGTTTACTTAAGATCAAAACGATCCGCATTCATTACTTTAACCCAAGCAGAAATGAAGTCTTTAACAAATTTCTCTTTGTTATCTTCTTGAGCGTAAACTTCTGAAATTGCACGTAGAACGGAGTTAGAACCGAATACTAGATCAACTCTAGTTGCTGTTCGTACTACTTCACCTGTATTGCGGTCACGTCCTTCGTACACACCTCCGTCTAGTGGCTTCCATTCTAAGCCGATGTCAAGCAGGTTTACGAAGAAGTCGTTAGTAAGTGTACCTACACGGTCAGTGAATACACCGTGCTTTGTACCACCGTAGTTTGTACCTAGAGCACGCATACCGCCGATAAGAACAGTCATTTCTGGTGCAGTAAGTCCTAGTAGTTGAGCTCTGTCTACAAGAAGCTCTTCAGGGCCAACACTGTACTCTTTCTTTTGATAGTTACGGAAACCGTCAGCAACAGGCTCTAACACATCAAAGCCCTCTGCATCAGTTTGTTCTTCTGTTGCATCGCCACGTCCTGGAGCGAAAGGAACTGTTACATCAAAGCCTGCATCTTTTGCAGCTTTCTCTACTGCAGCAGTACCACCTAGTACAATTAAGTCAGCTAGGCTAACTTTTTTCTCAAGATGACCTTGAATGTCTTCAAGTACAGAAAGAACTTTTGAAAGTTGTTCTGGTTGGTTTACTTCCCAATCCTTTTGTGGAGCAAGGCGAACACGTGCACCGTTTGCACCACCGCGATTATCAGATCCACGGAATGTGCTTGCAGAAGCCCAAGCAGTTGTAACTAATTCGCTGATTGTAAGTCCTGAGTCTAGAATTAGTACTTTGATTTTTTCTACTTCTTCTTCTGTTAATTCATAATCAACAGTTGGGACAGGATCTTGCCAGATAAGATCTTCTTCTGGAACCTCTGGACCAAGATATCTTGATTTAGGACCCATGTCACGGTGTAGAAGTTTGAACCATGCGCGAGCAAATGCATCAGCAAACTCATCAGGGTTTGCATGGAAACGACGTGCAATTTTTTCGTAGGCTTGGTCATGACGCAATGCTAAATCAGATGTGAACATAACCGTTGGAACTTTTTTAGATGAATCTGCTGCATCTGGTGCAAGATCTTTTTCATCAGGATCTACAGCCATCCATTGGTATGCTCCGGCTGGACTCTTAGTTAACCACCATTCATATCCGAATAATAAATCAAAGTATCCATTATCCCATTGAGTTGGGTTAGCTGTCCAAGCACCTTCAAGACCACTAGTGATTGTGTCGCCACCTTTTCCACTTCCATGAGAGCTTAACCAACCTAAGCCTTGTGCTTCAATTGGAGCTGCTTCTGGTTCTGGACCAACATGTGCAGCATCTCCTGCACCGTGTGCTTTACCGAAAGTATGTCCACCTGCAATAAGTGCAACAGTTTCTTCATCATTCATTCCCATGCGTCCGAATGTTTCGCGAATGTCGTGTGCACTTTTTAGTGGATCGGGTTTACCGTCTGGACCTTCTGGGTTAACGTAAATAAGTCCCATCTGAACAGCAGCAAGCGGATTTTCAAGCTCACGGTCTCCAGAGTAGCGGTTATTTCCTAGCATTTCAGTTTCAGTACCCCAGTAGATGTCTTCTTCTGGATGCCAAATGTCTGCGCGTCCTCCACCGAAACCAAAAGGCTTTAGACCCATTGATTCAAGTGCAACGTTTCCTGTTAAAAGCAATAAGTCAGCCCAAGAAATCTTGTTACCATACTTTTGCTTAATAGGCCATAGCAATCTACGTGCTTTATCAACGTTGGCATTGTCAGCCCAGCTATTTAGTGGAGCGAAACGCTGGTTACCTGTTGAACCGCCACCACGACCGTCACCAGTACGATATGTACCAGCAGCATGCCATGACATACGGATAAACATTGGACCATAGTGACCATAGTCCGCAGGCCACCAGTCTTGGCTGTCTGTCATTAAGTCATGAAGATCTTTTTTTAGAGCTTCATAGTCTAGCTTTTTAAATTCTTCAGCATAATTAAATTCTTCTCCCATAGGGTTAGATTTTTTATCATGCTGATGAAGAATATTTAAGTTTAACTGGTTTGGCCACCAGTCTTGATTTGTTGTTCCACTAGTTTTAGGACTAGTTGCGCCGCCGTGAAATGGGCATTTTCCAGTTCCTGTTGATCCAAAAGATTCCATTTTTCTATTCTCTCCTTTTTGTAAAGTAAATATTAGTTAATCATTTATACTAAATTATAATAATTCTTACATTATCATTATAATAACATATTCAAAAAAATGAAAGAAATAAATTTGTAGAATACAAATTTTTTTAGACAAGCCCCGTTTCAATGGGATTTTTTGAAGAAAATAGTAGTGATGCACCAATTCATAATATATGTTTCTATTTAAATAAAAGAAGTCTGACCTTACTGAAAAGGAAAATAAATAATTGAGAATATAGAGGGGGATGGGAGAAATAACTATGGGGCTCCTAGTTACTAGAAGCCCCATTTCCTATATTAATTTTCTACATACTGTTTAGCGAACGAAATGAGGTCTTTTTCTCCTAGTGTTCCATAAAAAACTAAGTGGATGACTTGTTTATTTGCTGTCATATATTCTACATGGAGTTTGCGGTATCCTTTGATGCTGCTTTCGCCGAGTGTAATAAAGCCAATTGCATAATCTGATAATGAAACTTGTTTGTAACCAAAGTAATGACTTTCAATATCGTTTGATTCCCCTCTAGCCGCTGCTGTCTTGATGGAATCATAATATTGGGCTACATACACATTGTGACTTCTTTTCTCATAAACATCCCACAAAATAAATGTAGCTGGATAATATCCTTCTGGTGGCTGATCCGTTGAAACCCCTATTGAATTTTTAAGCGGTAGTAGCTCTTTGGCTGGCCGAAGAATTTGGTAATCTGCAACTGAGTAGGCTTCTGTTAAGTTGTATGTTTTTTTACCCTGTTCAAGTGATTGTTGTAATATTTCAGGTGGTGTCAGTACGTTTTCTCTAATTTGACCGATTTCGTAAGTCTGATATGTTATCCCTTCGTTCCATGAGAAAAAACCTGACATTTTTGCGCTTGTAATACCTCCTGCAAAGAAAAGGACAAGAACTGCCGAAGCAACTGATAACTGAATTTTATTCAATCTCCACCATCTCTTAGGTGCTACTTTGCTGAATATCCGTTCTTCTAGATGCTCTGGAGGAGTACTATGCAATTTAACGTGATTCATAGCATTAAGTAATTCTTTTTCGGTAGATTTCATATCCGTCACTTTCCTTTCTACTATTTTCACTTTCTATTAACACACGTAATTTTTTTAATCCTAAATGAATGCGAGATTTCACAGTACCTACAGGAATCTTGAGAATAATGGCTATTTCTTCTTGTGTTAAATCCTGATAATATTTTAAAACTAAAACAGATTTTAATTTGTGTGGTAACTTTTCTAGAAAATACAAAGAATCCAGCGAGTGTTCATCGTAGTTTTCCTCAACCTTTATTGAGTCTACATGATATTGTTCTTCTACTTCGCTTTTAAAAAGGCGCATCCATTTTTGCTTTCTTAAAATATTATTGGCAACATTTATAACAATTCGATACATCCAAGTGTCAAAGGCAAACTCTTCTTTATATAAATGATGTTTAGAAAAGATGCGTATAAAAGCTTCTTGAGTGATATCTTCTGCTAGACTGTGGTTATTTGTATAAATAAGTGCAATATCATATACTTTCTTTTTATAAAGATTATAGATTTTATGAAAAGCTAGTTGATCTCCTTCTCTAAAATTTTGATATAAATTCTCCATCTCACTCACCTCCTATAAGTAATACACCCTGATCAATCAAATTCGTTCACTAATTTTAAAATAAATGATGAGTTAAGCATGATATACGTTCCTATTGGTCTGACACTAGTTGAGGTAATTATATAACAAATCCTGCCAATTCCTTGATAAAGGATAAAAATGAATGGAAGGATTTTTAATATAGCCTTCTAATATGGTATAAATAAGGGTAACAAAAATAACAGATATTATATTGAAAATAGGAGCTTACATAATGGATAATAACGATATTTTGATTCGGCTAAGATATGCATTGGAAATTAAAAATAAAGAAATGGCAGAGATATTTAAACTTGGTGGTGTAGAGTTATCAGTACCAGAAGTGATAAAGGTTTTGACAAAGTCTAGCGAAGAAGAAGAAAATGAGGATCAGATAAAATGTACTAACAGTATGTTAGATTCTTTTTTGAATGGTTTAATTATCTCTAAGAGAGGAAGACAGGAACCTAAACCAGGACAGAGCTCAGTAGATTTACCCTCAAATAAAATTGAAAACGTTAATAATCTGCTTTTAAAGAAAGTGAAAATCGCCATGTCATTAACGACAGAGGATATGCTTGATCTATTCGAGCATGCGGGAATTATGGTAACAAAAGCAGAGCTTGGAGCGCTATTACGAAAAGAAGGACATAAGAATTATAAGGAATGTGGAGATAAATTCGCCAGAAACTTCTTGAAGGGGTTAGCCTTTAAATACAGAGAATAATGGTGATAGCATGAAACATACATACTTAGGTAAGACAATCTATTTTGAGATTTCATACAAAAATCGGGCTTCATTAGGAATTTCTGTTGATGGTTATGGAAATATTGAGGTACTGGCTCCGAAAAAAACACCTGACGAGAAGGTGTATCAGGCATTAGAAGATAAGTGGGATCTTATTCAAGAAAAGGTTCAGGAAATGAACGACCGGTTGAAGGGACCACAGAATAAGGTTTATGAGAATGGAGAAAGCTTTCTTTATTTAGGAGAAACGTATCCAATAGAGATCGTACAGGATAAAAATCTAGCGCAAGATTCAGTGGTTTTTGATAAAGAAAAGTTGATCATCTATGTAAAGCAACATGATGCTGAAAAAAATAAACAGGTATTAAAAAGATTTTACTATCAACAGTGTAAACAATTAGTGGAGCAAAGTGTTTCTTTCAATCAACGCTACTTTAAAACCAAGCCACGCTCTATCCGTATTACGGACAGTAAAACAACGTGGGGAACCTGTGATAGCAAACATCAATTAACCTTTAATTGGAGGCTCGCTATGGCACCGACTGACGTAATCAACTATGTAGTTGTTCACGAAATGTGTCACATGGTTCACCTAAATCACGATCGATCCTTTTGGCGCCTTGTAGGAAAGATTGTACCTGATTTCAAAGAAAAAGAACGTTGGCTGGCTTTAAGTAATTGGAAAATGACTGTTTAAAAGGTAAAATAAGTAAAAGGCTAAATTCACATAGGATTTAAGCCTTTTTTATTACTTTTTAGTGATGTAGGGGCTTCAATATCAGAGGGTTTTAAAAACGAATAAATCATAAGAACAGAAAGAGCTCTACATTTTGTGTTAAACTGTAAAGGTTGATCATTATTTGTCGATGAATGTAGAAGTTTCTAAAGATGTTTTGGTTAGCTGAGAAAAGGGTATATAATCATTACTTTTCTGCTATAAGGGTTAAAGTAAACGCAGGAATTTTCAAAGTTCAGACTGACAAATAAGAAAAGAAAATATTCTAAGAGTGTCATAGGTAGAATATGAGTTTAATAGGATTTTTCTTGGAATTTAAATTGAATAAAGAAAGGAACATTCGATGAAGAAAATATCAAACGTATTTTGGATTACTGTGGCCATTGTCCTAGCAGCAGTAATATTTGGTGTTTCAGCACCAGAAAGTTTTGAACAGGCTGCAGGCAATCTACAGGCATTTTTTACAACAGCCTTTGGATGGTATTATCTAATATTGGTAACGATTATTGTGATTTTTTGTGTTTTTCTTATTTTTAGTCCTGTTGGAGCAATTAAATTGGGTAAACCAGATGAAAAGCCCGAGTTTTCAAAAGGATCATGGTTTGCCATGCTGTTTAGTGCTGGAATGGGGATCGGTCTTGTATTCTGGGGAGCGGCAGAGCCTCTTTCTCATTATATAAATCCTCCATTAGCAGAAGGAGCTACAGCAGCTGCTCATAAAGAAGCTATGAGATACACTTTTTTCCATTGGGGTATCCATGCTTGGGCAATATACGCCATAGTGGCCCTGGCGCTAGCCTATTTTCAATTTCGTAAGGATGAACCAGGTCTTATTTCAGCCACTCTAAAACCTGTATTAGGGAAAAGAATGGAAGGGTCTTTGGGGACGGTTGTAGATGTACTTGCGGTCTTTGCTACAGTGATAGGGGTTGCAACAACGCTTGGGTTCGGGGCAGCACAAATTAATGGCGGTTTGTCTCTCTTATTAGGAGTCCCTAATAATTTCACCGTTCAATTTTTAATTATTTTAGCAGTAACAGTCTTATTTATGATTTCAGCATGGTCAGGATTAGGTAAAGGAATAAAATATTTAAGTAATACGAACATGGTTTTAGCCATCTTGTTATTTATATTAATGTTTATAGCAGGACCAACAATACTCATCTTAAATATGTTTACTGATACAATTGGTGGATATATACAAAATATTATTTCTATGAGTTTTCGAATCGCTCCACTTAATGAAGAACATCGCTCTTGGATTAATGGCTGGACTATTTTCTATTGGGCATGGTGGATTTCCTGGTCTCCTTTCGTTGGGATCTTTATTGCTCGTGTGTCAAGGGGTAGAACGATTCGAGAATTTATAATTGGTGTTTTACTACTGCCAGCACTCGTAAGCTTTTTATGGTTTGCTGTATTCGGTAGCTCTGCGATTGAAATTCAAAATGCCGGAAATGTAGACTTAACAAGTTTTGCGACAGAGGAAGTCTTATTTGCGATATTCAATGAAATGCAATGGTCAACACTTCTCTCAATCGTAGCAATAACACTTATTTGTACATTCTTTATTACATCTGCGGATTCAGCTACATTTGTACTAGGAATGCAAACAACATATGGCTCGCTTACACCTCCTAATTCCGTGAAACTAACGTGGGGAGTTGCACAGTCTGCTGTAGCATTAATTCTTTTGTATAGCGGAGGACTTCAAGCGCTACAAAATTCATTAATTGCTGCTGCGTTTCCATTTTCAATTATTATTGTTTTAATGATGGTATCTCTGTATCGTTCATTATCAAAAGAAAAAAAGGAACTTGGTTTATATTTCAAGCAAAAGCCAATTAAGAGTAAAAAACTTTAATAGATAGAAAGGGTGCAGTTCATGATGAACTGCACCCTTTTCTATATTATTATTTGTTATCGTACACCCTTCATAAAGACCTGGATCTTTGGTGAGAGTAGGAAAAGAAGGATTGCAAGAAGGATTGCTACTCCACCTATCGTACCAAAGTAAAGATTCTCAGTTTCTGGAGTATAGAACCCAACAATTTGTGCATTAATAGCTTGAGCAGCTGCACTAGATAAGAACCATAAACTCATTGTCTGTGCTGAAAACGCATTAGGTGCTAACTTAGTCGTTGCTGATAATCCTACAGGTGATAAGCATAGCTCACCAAGGACAACAATGAAATAACTTAGAACGAGCCATAAAGGACTAACTAATGCTTCCTCACCAGATAGGTATCCTGGTACTAGAATGACGATAAAAGATAAACCTGCAAACAGTAACCCAAGTGAAAACTTTTGAGGAACAGATGGTTGGCGGTCCCCAAGCTTTACCCAAAGACCAGCAAACACTGGTGCTAAGATGATAATAAACAATGGGTTTAATGATTGAAACCAGGCAGGTGAAATTGTAAATCCTAGAAATTCTAAATTAGTTCGTTTATCTGCATAATGGGCAAGGATAGTAGATCCTTGTTCCTGAATAGCCCAGAACATAACAGCAGCAATAAATAATGGAATATAAGCGATAATTCTAGAACGCTCAGTTTCCGTTGTTTTCGGGCTACGGTACATAATAATGAAATAAATCGTAGGAATTAGAATTCCTAAAATACCTATGAGTGCAATAAATGTCTCGATAGTAAGGATCCTCATTGAGATCGTAACACCAATTAAAATCGCTAATACAACTGCACTTAAGCCTATTGTAGAAAAGACTTTCTTCTTTTCAGAAGCCGATAACGGATTTGGAACAACTGTCCCAGCAAGGCCTAAGTTTTTCTTTTTTGTAAAAATAAAAACTAGTAATCCGAAAAACATCCCAATAGCAGCAATACTAAAACCTAAGTGAAAGTTATGCTTTAATCCAACTTCTCCAACAATTAGTGGAGATAGGAAAGCTCCAAAGTTAATACCCATGTAGAAAATACTAAAGCCTGCATCACGGCGATTATCGTTTTCGCTGTAAATATCACCAACAACGCTTGATACATTTGGCTTTAGTAAACCTGTACCAATTACGATTAGCACCATGGAAACAAAGAACATCGACACACTACCAGGTATTGCCAAGGCAATATGACCAAGCATAATAAATATGCCGCCATAAAAAATAGACTTAGATGTTCCAAATATCCTGTCAGCCAGCCAGCCGCCTATAATTCCTGACATATAAACAAGTGCACCGTAAATAGACATAATCGCCAAAGCGGTGTTTTCGTCCAGTCCTAATCCGCCTTTTGAGACTTCATAGTACATATAGTAAACGAGAATAGCACGCATCCCATAATAAGAAAAACGTTCCCAAAACTCAGTGAAGAAAAGAGTGAACAAACCTTTAGGATGTCCAAAAAATCCTTTTTGTGGTACGCTTGCCACAATTTTCTGTTTATTTAAATCTGACATTACTATAACCTCCTTATTCTATTAATATAGTATAATTTGTCAATTTGTTTTGTCAAAAGACAGAAATTTCATAAATCTCACTATTTTAATTTATTTTAAATGATTTTCTGGAAAAATTGTTTGTTTAGATGGTGGTTCGATCAATTTTTTAGCAATGGTGGAAAGACCGATGTAATTGGTGTATCTTTCTATCCATACTGGGATGGTCAACCTTATTGGGAAATTACAGATGAATTGTCCTATAACTTGAATGACATTGCTTCTCGTTACAACAAGGAAGTTATGGTTGTAGAGGTAGGTGGGGATGAAAGTAATCCTAACGATTCTTATTGGACTATTAACGATACAATTAATGTAGTGAAAAGTGTACCGAATGGAAAAGGGATTGGGGTATTTTATTGGGAGCCTCAGTCACACTCAAGCGTTCTACCTGATGGTTATCCATTAGGTGCAACCAAAGAGGTAGCAACAAACGTCTTACAATATACTACAGCAATTGATGCTTTTCTTGATGCGGTCTCTAGTCAAGGAATGAACCTTGTTATAAATCCTGGATTTGAAACTGATGGAGCTACACAGACACCTTCAGGCTGGTCTACTTGGTCAAATTCAAATGATAATGCTAATTATACTGAATTTGGAGGACACTCTGGAAGTTACAGACTATCTCATTGGAAGAGTACTCCTTATCAGGTTAGTACCTATCAGATTAAAACAGGGTTAACGAACGGGACTTATACAATGAAAGCATGGGTAAAGAGTGGTGGAGGCTTTAACCAAAGTCAAATGTATGTTAAAAACTTTGGAGGAACAGAAAGAAATACGGCAATACCAACAACGAATTCTTGGACTCAGCTAACTATAACAAATATTAATGTTACAAATGGTCAAGTAGAATTTGGGTTTTGGACAGATGCTAATGCAAATAATTGGATTAATGTGGATAATGTTGAGTTCTATAAAGATTAATAAAGGTATTCGTATTTACATTTGAAGTGTAAGGAGGTGTCGAAATTTTCGGCTCCTCTTTTTTTGCGGTGTAGGGACATGGTACCTGTCCCTATTGTCCCTTTTCATAAGGTTCATATAAAAATATGAAAGGCTTTTAAAGTTGGTTTATAAGAATCTTAAATAGGATATCTTTAGTTTCATATTCTTATATTATTTAAACAGAATCTTATATTTTAATCTAAATGTAACCGTTTTATAATAAGGTCAACCTTATTAAACAAGGGGTAATGAAACCTACATGAGGATAGGTGGTTACCTTAAGTTTTTTATAGTTATAACAAAGAGGGGGAAGAAAGTATGAAAAAATTATCACCATTATTTAGTTTTATGTTAATTGCAATTCTTTTACTTGGTGGTTGTAGTAGTGGGTCTTCAGGATCATCTCAAGAAGGAAAAGGAGAAGGTGCGGAGGCATCCAACGAAGAGCTTACAATTTGGGCAACAAATATCAATGTACCAGTATTAGAAAAAGCTGGTGAGTTATATAAAGAAGAACACCCAAATTTTAAATTAAATGTTGTTGAAATGAATAATACGGATATTGATCAAAAATTGAAGATTGGTTTGCAAGCTGGTGGAGAAGGTTTACCAGATGCAATGTTAAATGTTGATGATGGTTTATCAGGTTTATTTAGTAAGTTTCCAGATTCATTTGTGAACTTATCTGAAAAAGGCTTTGACGATCATAAAGATCAATTCCCAGAATATAAACTTGGGAGTGTAACTCATGATGGAAGTATCTATGCATTCCCGTTTGATGCTGGCCCAGTTGGATTATTCTATCGCACAGATTTATTTGAAGAAGCTGGTGTAGATGCTAACTCAATTAAGACGTGGGATGACTACATTGAGGCAGGAAAAAAGATTAAAGAAAAAACAGGCGTAAGCATGTTAAGTTATGACGCTAATGAGTCTACAGTTTACACAATATTATTGAGTCAACAAGGATTAGGTTACTTTGATAATGATGGAAATGTTGTATTAGGTTCTGAAGAGTCAGTTAATGCTTCTACATTAATGAAAGATTTAGCTGAAAATGATTTATTACTTGGAACAAATGGCTGGAGCCCATGGGTTGCTTCACTTGCAGATGGACAAACTGCAACAGCAATGGCTGGTGCTTGGTTAATTGGTACGCTACAACAACAAGTTCCTGATTCAGCAGGAAACTGGGGAGCGATGGCTCTTCCAACTTTCGGTGAGGATGGAGCAGGAGCTGCTAACCAAGGAGGTAGTTCATTTACAATTACTTCAAATAGTCCAAATGTTGATTTAGCTTATGATTTTCTTGAATTTTTCACAACTTCATTTGAAGTTCAAGAACTTGCTATGGAGGGTGGATTATTCCCAACATACGCACCAGTTTATGAATCTGAGTTATTTAGTCAACCTCTAGAATACTTTGGAGGCCAAAAGGCATGGGAATTCTTTGCTGGTCAAATGGAAAAAATTCCGACTGTAAATTATACAGAAAATGATGTTGTTGCTCGTGAAGAAGCTATTAAATCTCAAGCAGAAGTTGTTAATGGTTCAGATGTGAAAGAATCACTTAAAGGTGCAAAACAAAGAGTCGAAACTCGTCTTCAATAATATTAAAAAGTAAAGAAGTTATCAAAAGGGATATTTTCTTTTGATAACTTTCCTTTTATCTGTATGGTAATGGAGGATTTGATATGTCATCTAATAGGTATACACCTTATCTGTTCTTAGCTCCAGCACTCATATTGTTCCTAGTTTTCACGGCTTACCCTATACTGTCTTCTTTATTATTAAGCTTTCAAACTTTAGAAAATGGAACATATGTATTTTCTGGACTATCAAACTATGCACGTTTAATGAAAGATACTGTCTTTTTTGAAGCGTTAAAGAACACTTTTATATTTTTAATCATTCAAGTACCGATTATGTTAGGTTTAGCGTTAATTCTAGCAAATGCTCTGAACAGTAAGTTGCTCAAATTTAGAGGTTTTTTCCGTGTTGGTTTTTTTATGCCTGCTGTAACCTCTTTAGTTGCATACGCTATTTTATTTTCAATCATGCTGCAAGATTCGGGATTGATTAATCAGTTTTTATCTTATTTTGGGGTAGACCAAATTAAGTGGCTATCTCATCCATTTTGGGCAAAGGTTTCTATCATTATGTCCATGACTTGGAGATGGACTGGATATAACATGGTTATTTATTTAGCCGCCATGCAAAACATACCAGATGAGCTATATGAAGCAGCTTCCTTAGATGGTGCCGGTAAAGTAAAACAATTTTTAAATATTACTGTCCCACAACTAAAGCCGGTCATTTTATTTACAGCGATCATATCCACTATTTCAACACTACAGTTATTTGACGAACCATTTAACTTAACGAAGGGCGGACCTGCTGACTCTACATTAACATTAGGATTGTATATTTATCGGGTAGGTTTTAGTTATTTTGAGTTTGGCTACGCATCTGCTGTTGCCTATGTCATTGTACTGATTGTAGCAGCTTTATCAATATTTCAGCTAAAAATAATGGGAGATGAATAAAATGGCTGAGACTAACCGTAAAAATAAACAGCGATTACAGAAGTTTTTCTTATATTTTTTACTTATCATCTTTCTAATCGTATCCATTTTTCCGTTTTATTGGATGTTTATTGGATCGACAAATCATACGAGTAAGATGTTTACGAACCCTCCGACATTAACAGTTGGTAATGAATTTATGACGAACTTAACAAATTTAAATGATGCTATAGGAATTAGTCGTGTTGTGTTCAATTCCTTGTTCGTATCGTTGGTATTTGTTTTCCTTTCTTTAATTATTAGTACATTAGCTGCATATGCATTATCAAAGTTTTATTTTAAAGGGAGAAATGTTATCTTTTTAGCCTTTATGTTATCAATGATGGTTCCGTATCAAGCAACGATCATACCGTTGTTTAGAATGATGACACAATTTGAATTACTTAATACTTATTTTGCTTTGATTGCACCACAATTGTGTTTTCCATTTGCGATTTTCTTAATGAGGCAAAACTTTTTGGCTTTTCCAAGCTCATTAATTGAGTCAGCCCGTATTGACGGCGCAGGAGAGTTGAGGATTTTTTTAACAGTCGTTTTACCTTCTATGAAGCCTGCATTAGCGGCTACAGCCATATATCTATTTATGATGCAATGGAATAATTTTATGTGGCCGTTAGTTGCAACAACATCTGAAGAAATGTACACCATCCCAGTTGCATTATCGAGTTTAATAGGTATTTCAATGATTGACTATGGACAGATTATGGTAGGAATCACCATTGCGACAATACCAATCATAATCTTTTTCTTGTTGCTGCAAAAACAGTTTATTTCTGGAATGCTTGGTAGTGCGGTGAAGGAGTAGTGCTTAACTTAATACAGAATTTTTAGCATGAGGAGACTTAATATGGTAAATAGATATCCAACCATCCATGAGCGAGTAAAAGGTTTTATGCATGGTGGTGATTATAATCCTGATCAATGGCTGCGATATCCTGAAATCATTCAGGAAGACTATCGATTAATGAAACTTGCAAATTGTAATACTTTTTCTTTAAATATTTTTGGATGGAGTGCTATCGAACCAGAAGAAGGTGTCTATAACTTTGTATGGCTTGATCGAATTATGAATGATTTGGCAGAGCGAGGCTCCAATGTAATATTGGCAACTCCTAGTGGAGCACGACCAGCCTGGTTGTCACAGCAGTATCCAGAAGTGTTGCGTGTTGAAAAAAATCGCAAGCGAAATTTACATGGGTTAAGGCATAATCATTGTATAACATCACCCGTTTACAGAGAGAAAACACAGCAATTAAATAGACTATTAGCGGAGAGGTATAAAGATCATCCTGCCCTTGTGATGTGGCATGTATCCAATGAGTATGGTGGGGAGTGTCACTGTGATATGTGTCAGGAGGCATTTAGAAATTGGCTTAAGAAACAGTATAATCATGATTTAGATGAACTAAACCATGCATGGTGGGCAGGCTTTTGGAGTCATGCTTTTAATGATTGGTCACAAATTGAGTCACCTGCTCCGCATGGAGAAAATCAAGTGCATGGACACAATATAGACTGGAAACGGTTTGTCACTGATCAAACGATTGATTTTTACAAAAATGAAATTATACCACTAAGAGAGATCACTCCAAATATTTTAGTTACTACTAACTTTATGGGGAATTATCCGGATATGGGGCCATATCTCGGTTTGGATTATAATAAATTTTCAAAAGAAGTTGATGTTGTTACATGGGATAGTTACCCTGCTTGGCATGGAGATTATCAAGAAACATGGGAGCTTGCAGCAGACGTTGGTTTTGTTCATGATATTTTTCGTTCTTTGAAAAATGGAAAGCCATTTTTAATTATGGAATCTACGCCAAGTTTAGTGAATTGGCATGAGGTGAACAAAGCTAAGCGACCTGGCATGCATTTGTTATCATCTTTGCAATCAGTTGCTCATGGTGCCGACTCCATTTTATATTTTCAATGGAGAAAAGGTCGAGGAGGATCTGAAAAATTTCATGGAGCGGTTGTAGACCACCTTGGAAATGAGAATAATCGAGTATTCCGTGAAGTAGCTGAGCTAGGAGATCATTTATCTCGAATACAAGAAGTGGTAGGAACATCTGTAAAGTCGGAGGTAGCAATTGTTTTTGATTGGGAAAATCAATGGGCTATAGATGATGCGCAGGCTTTAAGAAAAGCGAACAAAAAATATATTAAAACTTGTCAATCTCATTACCAATCCTTCTGGAAAAAGGGGATACCTGTAGATGTGATCTCAATGGATAAAGATTTTTCTCAGTATAAACTATTAATCGCCCCAATGTTATACATGGTTAAGCCAGGTGTTGCAGAACGAATTGAAGAATTTGTATCAAATGGTGGGATATTTGTAGCAACGTACTGGAGTGGCATAGTCAATGAAAACGATCTTTGTTTCTTAGGTGGCTTCCCAGGTCCTCTTAGAAATGTACTTGGGATCTGGTCTGAAGAAATTGATACACTATATGAAAATGATTATAATGAAATTACATTCTTTTCTGATAACACTCTTGGTTTACATGGTACCTATCAAGCTAAAGATTACTGTGAAGTGATTCATACGGAAGGGGCTCAAGTTTTAGCTGAATATGAGCATGACTTTTATGTTGATACACCAGCTGTTACAGTGAATCAATTTGGTAACGGTCAAGCTTACTATCTGGCATCAAGAAATCAAAGTGATTTTTATGATGCATTCTACGGGAAGTTAGTAGATCAACTAGGAATAAATTCAATAGTCGGTGAAGATCTTCCAAATGGTGTAAGTGTACAAGTGCGAACGGATGGAAGCGAAGCTTATATTTTTGTTATGAATTTTAACAATACAGTTAAAAAGCTTACTTTAGTAAATGATCATAAATATTATGATTTACTAACACAAAAATATATAAATACAACTTTTGAAATTAAACCATATGGTGTTTATGTTTTAAAGAAAAATAATTAGAGATTATTAAAAAGTAAGAACTTCTATGAACTAAGCTTCCTATTAGTTCTTGCTTTTTGTTTATTTTGTAATCGGTTACTTTTGGGAGGGGCTATTATGAAGCAAGGTAAAATTCGCTATACATTCTCTTCCTTTGATAAATCATTACCTTTGTTTATCGAGAGTATTGGCTATAATCCCCAAGAAGAAGATTTTGCTCGACCAGAAGGATATCCATATTTTCATTGGTTGCAAACAGTGAAAGGAGAAGGTACTTTTTCATTTTCAGGAGAAAGACATTTATTAACTCCTGGAAGAGGGATTTTATTAACGCCTTTTACTCCTCACTCTTATTATTCCACACACACAGAGTGGTCAACTTTATACATAACATTTGGAGGGGCTTCAGCTGAGTCTATATTGAATTCCTTGGATATAAATTTTAATGCGTTATATTCAGAATCAAAAGACTTACCGTTTTCTAAACAGGTTGAAGGGATACTAAAAAATGTCGAAAGAGATACAGAATTTTCGAAGTTGGATCTATCTAGTGATTTATATAGTTTTATTATTATGCTAAAGAAATATGGCAAACTTAAAAATCAACAATCATTATCAAATAATTATGATAAGATCAGGCCTGTTGTTGAGTGGCTAGAGCATGTTTATCAAGAAAATATTGGGCTTAATGAGATGGCTAAAAAGGCAAATATGAGTCCGCAGAATTTAAGTGCCTTATTTAGAACCACGTTTGGTACAAGCCCATATTCTTTTTTAATTAACCTTAGAATTCGTGAAGCAAAGAAGAAATTAGTTTCTAATTCAGAACAGTCACTAAAGGAAATTGCCGGTTCAATTGGTTTTAATGATGTAAGTCATTTTGTGGCCACGTTTAGAAGAGTGGAAGGAATAACCCCAAAGAAATATCGAAACTTATACAATGAAAAGTTAATGTAGAAGAACATAATTAAAAGGAGGAAAGGTATTTAAGGCCTTTCCTCCTTTTACGTTTGGAGGATTCGTTTCATCTGTACAATTTTTGTGCTTGTAATATCATTGCATTTTGGTAAATATCGCTTTAGGAATGGTAGAATAGCGTTTACATATTCTTCAACATTTTTATTTTGATGATCCTCTGGAATGTATAAACAGAACTTTGCCAATACATTTGTTTCAAGTGCTTGATTTTTCGGATTTATTTGTGGGGCTGAAATGGAAACAATTTTTTCTGTGATAATTTCGTTCGAAAGGTTCATCAACATGCTTGTAACGAATTGTTCATAATTTTCTTTTGTGTTTAATCTTAGAACACACTCTGCATAGGTAATTACTTCAATCATCAAGATCCCCCCCGGCACTTTGTCTATTAGTTTATTATACTATAGATTGGTTCATATTCTAACAAAAAAAGAAAAAGTGATAACGTTTCTCACCTCGTTTTCATTTCGTGAGGAAGTATGGAAATGGCATTTACAAGCCCCTAAGGTATATAAAAATATTTCCTATATGATGAAAAAGTATATTAAAATAACAGGCTAATTATCCGATAAATAACATAGGTTCAAATGAGTCTTTTTACTTATATTTTATGGAAACTAGGAGAGTACAACAATGAGATTAGCGATAAAAAATACAATTGTTATAAGTGTGTTAATTACAATTTCTATGATTAGCATCTCGGTATTTGGCTATATGAAGGCAAAGGATATCATTTATGACAGATTTGAAGACCAGGCATATAGTCAGCTTGAGTCAGTTAAAGCAAATATTGATATTTGGATTAAAGGAAAGCAGGAAACGATGCAGTACATAGCCGAAGCGGGTGGATTAAAAGCGGGAAATGTGGAAGAAGCTGACTCGCTAAGTACTAGAATCGCAGAAAGATTGGATAATCCAGATGCATTTGCTTTTATGGATGCTGCTGGTTTTCTTTATCTGGGAGGAGCACAAATCCCAGTTTCAGATTATGAACATTATAAAGGTGGAATGAGTGAGCTTACAAAAACATATAATCCAGTTCCATCTCAATCACCGAGCTTAAATGGAGCTCCAATTGTTTTATCATCATCACCAATTTACGGAAATAACGGAGAGGTTGTTGGGGTTGCTTCAGGTGGCCATCAAATTGAAAGTTTAATGAGTATAATCTCAAACGTATCTTTAGGTGAAAGCGGATATGTGACGATCTTTACAAAAGATGGGACAATTGTTGCGGGTCAAAAGAAAGAAGATGTGCTAAATAAAAAAATAGCAGACTATAAAAATAGCGACTTAGACAAGTTGGTTGAAACAAGCATGAATGGCGAAACTGGTGTAATCGAGACTGATTTTAATGGTGAAAATAGTTTGGTTTTCTATAGTAAGGCATCAGAAATGGACTGGGGAATCATGATTTCAGTACCAACAAAAGAAGCTTATGCTGATGCACAGTCACTGTTGAATTATTTCATTATTATTACCCTTATCTTTATCGTGATAAGTGCTGTCATTAATTATTTTATTAATAATAAGTCTTTAAAACCGATAAAAGAAGTTAATGAAAAAATTGAAGAGCTTGCCAATAATGAGGGAGACTTAACGCAAAGATTAAATATAAATAGAAGAGATGAAGTAGGTAAATTAGCAACTAACTTTAATGCATTATTAGATAGTTTACAAGATTTAATGGGTGGTATTCTTAACAAGGGAAAAGTTGTTTCTGAAAGCACGTTAATTTTATCAGAGAGAGCTGAAGAAATGGTGCAAACATCTGGTATTGTAACGGAAAATGTGCAACAAGCAGCAGAGGTTTCAACTGAGCAAGAAACAGGGAATAAAAAGAATCTTGAATCTATAAATGATATCACAAAAGGTGTGTCGGACATTAAAGACCACTCTTCTATTGTTTCAGTTAAAACTAAGAATGCATATAAAGAAGTTGAGCAGGCAAATGAACAGATAAAAACATTGATGAATCAAATGACTGATATTCAGCAGTCTGTTCTTAGTTCATCTATGATTGTGAAGAAATTAGGTAATAGATCTTCTGAAATTGGGAATATTGTTGAGATGATTACTGATATTACGTCACAAACTAATTTACTCGCACTAAATGCTTCAATCGAGGCGGCTCGAGCAGGCGAACATGGAAAAGGTTTTGCCGTTGTTGCAAATGAAGTGAAAAAACTAGCAGAACAATCAGCTCAATCAGCAAATCAAATTTCTGAGTTAGTAAATGAAATAGTAGCTGAAACTTCAAATGCTGTAGTTCAAATAGAATCGAGTACAAATCAGTTTGGAACAGGAATGCAAAAGCTAGAGGGAGTAAATGACAGCCTGCAGCTTGTTCACCAATCCTCTGAAGAGAGTTCATATGAAGTTGACAAGATTTTCATTGAAATTGAAAATCTGCTTTCGAAAGTTAAAGATGTGGAACATGTTATTAAAGACAATTCTCAGAAATCAATGGAGTCATCAAACTATATTCGCGAAGTTGCTGCTTCTTCAGAAGAACAGCTACTATCTATTCAAGATATTACGACTTCTATTGAAAAGACAGCCCAATTTGGCGAAGAATTAAGAGAGTTACTGAATCGATTTAAGATATGAGTTTGTTAAAAGGCACTTGTTGACAGGTGCCTTTTTAATATCGTGTATTAGTTGCCTTCCTTTAAGTAGTCAAATATGTTATTGCTCGGTATAACAAAATAACCATATAATGAAACATGTATGAAAGAACTGAAGACGATTAAAGAGAAAATATTGTCTGATGAAACTGAGAATCCTCATGATGGATAGAGGGAGGGATAGAGTGAAGCCTCTTTATATATCGATTAAAGAAAAGATTGAAACAGATATTCAAGAAGGGATATTGGAATCAGGAGATCGCTTACCTTCTGAGGTTGTGTTAGCGACAGAGTTTAAAGTGAGTCGTGAAACTGTGAGATCTGCTATCCGTTTGCTTGAGGAAGAGGGAAAGGTTTATGTAAGGCATGGTGTGGGAACATTCGTAGTTAACCCTCTCCCTAAAACGCCAAATAGTTTAGAAAAACTAATGAGTGTTACTTCCATGATAAAATATGCAGGCTTAGAGGATGGGGAGAAACGAGAGAGAATCAAAGTTTTAGAACCAACTGTTGAGTGGCAAGATCTTCTTCAACTTAATGAAGGTGAAGAGGTGATTATTCATGAAAGAATACGAACGGCAAATGAAGAACCAGTTGTGTTTTCGCAGAATATCTTAGCTGAATCACTTGTTAACAAGAAAATGATCAATCAAGGATCTATTGGTTCTTTATTTGATTACTTGAAAAAAGAGTGTAAGATTGATATTAGTAGAGCAACAACAGAGATTGTTGTTCCGCTTCATACAGATCGTAATTGTCAGAAACTCCTAATTCGTCCTGAAACAACAGTCTTGTTATTAAAGCAACTTCATTACGACTATCAAAATCGTCCAGTTCTTTATTCTTTGGACTATTTTAGAAATGATGTTTTTAAATTCACTGTAAACAGAACTCGATAATAATATATAAACCTAATGAATGGGGAAAACCGGTCGATTATCTAATTGATCGGTTTTTATTTTTAAATTTATTTGAGAGGTATAGACAACCTGAAGTTAACAGTATAATAGAGTGCAAATGTTTACAATAAAATTACAATTTATATAAAAATAGTTAATATTCATTTGGTAATTTATATATAAGAGGTATAGACCTTTTAATGATTTAACTTGAGTACCTTTTAAAGGGAATGAGAGGAGATGAGACATTGTGGTATTTTAAAACGCTTGGTAAGAGAAAAATTGTAGAATTCATTCTACTTGCAGTTTTCCTGCTATTCTTTTTTGGTCCTTTATTAAATCTACTGTTACTGGCGTTTTCTGGAGAATGGCAATATCCAGATAAATTGCCAACGTCCTGGTCGCTTGAGTGGTGGAGTTTTGTCTTAGCGGATGAATCAATCCTAAGATCGATGTGGTTGTCATTTCTTATTGCAACGCTTGTTACAATGATTTCACTAATTATTTGTATTCCTGCAGCTTATGCTTTTGCTCGGATAAGCTTTCCGTTACGGAGGTTTTTCCTCTTCTCCTTTTTGCTAACAAATGCTTTTCCGAAAATGGGATTATACGTTGCAATTGCTGTCTTGTTTTATCAATACGGATTAATGAATACATTCATCGGCATCATATTAATTCATTTAATTAATACTCTCATGTTGATGACATGGATTCCTTCGGCTGCATTTGAGAATGTTCATCGTTCACAGGAGGAGTCAGCTCGCGATGCTGGAGCATCACCATTTAAAGTGTTCTGGTATATTACCTTACCGATGGCTAAGCCGGGAATAATTGTGGCTTCAGTATTTACTTTCTTATCTTCTTTAGATGAAGCACAAGGAACCTTACTCGTAGGAATCCCGGATTATAAAACGATGCCAGTTATTATGTATTCCATCATAGCAGATTATCCGAGTACAGCAGGTGCGGTGTTCTCTGTTATCTTAACTCTACCTACGATTATCCTGCTTTTGGCTGCTAGAAAATTTGTCGGTGCAGACTCATTTGCTAATGGAATGCGCCTTAAATGATGATCTGAAATGTACAAGAGGAAGGAAGGTAATGGAGTGTCAATATGCTTATCAATTACTAATTTAAGTAAGGTTTACCCTACAGGTGAAGGTGTTAAAGGTTTTTCCTTGGATATTAAAAATGGAGAGCTGGTTACGTTGCTAGGCCCCTCAGGATGTGGTAAATCTACTGTTCTTCGTAGTGTTGGGGGATTTATAGATCCTAATGAAGGATCCATCAAAATTGATGGGAACGAAGTAAATCATCTTCCTCCTGAAAAAAGACCAAGTGCTATGGTTTTCCAAAGCTATAATTTGTGGCCGCATATGACTGTGTTTGATAATCTTGCATTCAGTTTGAAACTTAAGAAAATCAAGAAAAATGTCATCATAGAGAAGGTGAAATGGGCTTTAAATCTAGTTCAACTTCCAGGCTATGAAAAGAAGTATCCGACTGAGTTATCGGGAGGTCAGCAACAAAGGATTGCACTTGCGCGTGCGTTGCTTCTTGAGCCTAAGGTGCTTTTACTAGATGAACCATTTTCAGCTCTTGATGCAAAATTAAGACATGAATTACGTGAAGAATTAAGAGAGATTCAAGCAAAACAACAACTTACAATGCTTTTTGTTACTCATGACCAAGAAGAAGCACTTTCAATTTCTGACCGTATTGTTGTGATGAACAAAGGGAAAGTTGAACAAATTGATTCCCCACAAAATATATATAACTATCCTGCTTCTATGTTTGTTGCTCAGTTCATAGGTAAGATGAATTTTCTTAAGGGGTATGCTCAAAATGACAAAATTAATATTGGTTCTCTAGCTTATCCAAATCTTAATCAATATAAAGGGAATGTTACTGTAGCAGTGAGACCAGAGGATATCGTCATTGCTAATGAGGTAGAGAACGGTCTTGTAGCTACTATTGAAAAAGTAATGATGTTAGGTCATTACGCAGAAGTGAGCTTGAAAACAGATTTTGGGAAGCTGAAAATGTTTGTTGATCGAAGTAATATGAGTCAGTTTAAAATGCAACATAATATTCGGATAACTTTCGCTACAATACAAGCTTTTCCTGAAGAAAATGACTTACATAATAATGAATATACCAAAATACAAAATCTAACAAAAGAGGAGATTAAAGTATATGAAAAAGTCTAATTCATTTAAAAAGATCGTAGCAGGAACTATGTTAGCTGTAAGTGCTCTTTCATTAGTTGCATGTAATTCTAGTGAAACAAACAATACTGTTGGGGATGGAGCGGAACAAGTAACAAAAATATCTCTATATAGCTCAGGTTCTCAAAATGTCGAGACTTTTTGGGAAACAGTGATTCCTAAATTTGAAGAATCACATAAAAATATCGATGTGGAATTTGTATTTGTTCCCTCTGGTACTGGTGGACAGGCAACGATTGATCGAATTATTGCTGCTAAAAAGGCAAATAAAGATTCAGAGGTTGATATTTATGAGGGAGCCTTAGCTGATATTATTCGAAGTGAAGATGAAGGTGGGCTATTTTATGAGCTTTCAACAGACTCTGTACAAAATCTAGAAAATGTTCAAGAAGAAAATATGGCAGGGACCCAGAATCTAGCAGTTCCTTATCGTGCTTCATCCGTTGTTCTTGCATACAATTCCGAAAAGGTGAAGGATGTACCGAATACAGCAGAAGAATTGAATACGTGGATAAAAGAAAATCCGGGTCGCTTTGCTTATAACGATCCAAATACAGGGGGAGCGGGTAGCTCGTTTGTACTTACTACTGTATATAACGAACTTGATGAGAGTGCTATGAATGTCCAAGATGAAAGCATTATGAAAGAGTGGGACAAAGGCCTTCAAGTTTTAAAGGATATGGCTCCATACCTTTATAAAGAAGGAGTTTATCCTAAGAAGAATCAAGGAACTCTAGATCTTCTAGCAAATGGTGAAGTGGATATGATTCCAGCTTGGTCTGATATGGCTCTAGAGCAAATGAATTCTAAATTACTACCCGATACAACGGAACTAAGACAAATTGAACCAGCATTTACAGGTGGTCCTGCATATTTAATGGCTGTAGACAATGGTGATGAAGAACGTAAAGAAGCTTCAGAAACATTCTTAAATTATGTTCTCACTCAGGATGTACAGGAGTTAGTTATTGATAAAATGTATGGTTATCCAGGTATTAAATGGGATCTTTTATCAGAAGAAGATCAAAAGAAATTCGAATCTGTTAGTGGTGGATATCGTACGTTTAACGGTGGAGAGCTAGGAAGTGAATTAATGAAAGTATGGCAAAAAGAGGTTGCTAGTCAATGAGTAGGGAAGTTGCCTTAAGAGAGGGTTTTGCGATTAGCAAAAAAACAAAATTAGCAATGTTAGGAATTGGGCTAGTTATGCCCTCTTTCCTAACTTTGCTGGTTTTGGTCATCTATCCGGTGGCTCTTGCTATAATGGAAAGCTTTCAGAATGAAGAGGATGCTTTCTCACTTGAAAACTATCAATATATTTTCACAGAACCATTAATTCTGCAAAATATTCAACATACGTTAATTGTTACGTTTATTTCTTGCGTATTAACTTTGGGAATGAGTTATATACTAGCTATTTATTTAACCTTTAGTAATAGCTTTGTTTCAAAAATCATAAATAAACTTTATTTTATTCCTTTATTTATTCCAGGAGTTATCTCTATCTATGGATTTATAAACTTTTATAGAGATAATGGGTGGGTTGCTAGAATGATTGGTGAAAATAATATGCCATCGATTATATACGACATGAAAGGCTTACTGATGATTAATGTGTGGTTTAATATTCCTTTTACAACGATGCTGTTAATATCTGCATTGCAAGCTATTCCTCATTCAGTTATTGAAAGTGCAAAGGATGCAGGCGCATCAAAAGTAAGGTTGTTTATTCATTTTATCTTTCCTCTTTCTTACAAGACAATGCTTGTTACTTTAACTTTCCTTTTTATGGGCTTAATTGGCAGTTTTACTGCGCCTTTCTTAATTGATCGAAATGCTCCGCAAATGCTGGGTGTATCCATGCAACAGCATTTTTCTGTATACAATGAGATAGGTCAATCTAGTGCACTTGCTGTCTTTATGTTTTTATTGTGTTCAATAGTAGGCTATATATATATTCAGAATAATATGAAGGAATCAAAGAAAGACATGTTTTAATATTGACTGGGGAGTGGATAGGATGACTGTGATGAACCCTATAAAGATGAAGCATTTAGAAAATGACAAATCGAGCATTAGAATTGAGGAAGAAGGATATTATGTTATTAATCTTAAAGCCTCAGCTACTACCTCTTGGAAGCAAGAAAACAATGAATCACTCATGTTGAGGTTATATGTGAACGAAAAACATCATCAAGACATTGTTTTATTTTATGGAAACCAAGCCTTTACATATAAGCGCCTTCTTGGAAAGATGGAGCCTGGAACATACGACGTAGAATGGGCTTGTGAATCTCCTCGTAACAGTCAAGCGGTTGCTGAGATTGAGAGCTTTACATTAGAGAAATTACATTTATCTGACCGGGAAACTCTTGCAATTCAGTATGCTCCGAAGCTTTATGGTCGAGCTGTATACGGTCAATTTGATAACCTATATACTGATACTCCTTTGGAAATGATTTATTTTTTTGATGAGTGGGAACAAGGAGTTGTTATTGAGTATCATATGGTATTTAGCCATGAAGATGAGGGTACCCCTGCAGTTCTATTAATGTCAAAGTGGGGACGGTTATTAGATATTGAATATATGGCAAGAGTTTACCTGAATGATCGTCAAGAAGTTGAATATGTTGAATACCAAGGAGCAGAACATAAAGTTAAAACTTACAAGGGTTCCTTAACAGAAGGAAACCAAATTATTCTTCAAACCGCAACATGTAATGGGAACTTTACCGATGATATTACGAGTTGTTATCATTTTTCTTTCATTCCGAGTTATGAATGGAAAAGGGAGCAAGAAGCCCGTGAAGTCGTGATGGAACGTTTTCCGTATATTAACCATGTCATGCGTTGGGAAGCTGAGAGACAGTTGAAAAACTCTCCGTTGTTTTATAATAGAATCCCGAATGTTAATCAATATATTTATATTCAATCCTCGGTATGGGGAATTAAGCTTGGCTTACCGAGTGTAGATATTCTTTGCAGGCTTAAAGGAGAGATTGGTTGGTATTCTAGTTCCTTAAATCATAAAAAGTTTGGCTCCTTTTCTGCAGCCTACACAGGGCCCTACAATCATTTTGGTATAGCGGTTCTTTTACCAGAGGGCAAATCTATTAAAAACATAGCAGAAATCAAGATCTCTCTTATAAATGAAACACTGCCTAAAGTAAATGTAAAAGATTTGAAGGTTTTAGCTTACGATGATAATGGAGACGTTACTAAATATATTGATCTTCATTTTGATGAGATTTTAGATGCTGTTGAATCGGAAAAAGTTATTTGGCGCTCAGAGAATTAAGGAAGGTGTATAATCAACACGATGAGAGAAGAAGGGCAAGATATATTATTTGAAATTCATTCAAGCATAACAAATAAGAGCACACAATCACATATAAAACATACATTCTTTGTTCCGGATCATACGGAAACACTATACATTGATTTTTCTTTTCATCCCTCCCATGAAACAAATGATGTTAACAATAAACAGCTATTTGAGGAAGCAGAGCAATACTATGCAACAAAGTTATCACGAAAAAGTGGAGACCAAGTAAAAAACTTACTCACGTTATCGGTTGATGATCATGATGGATTTAGAGGGGCAAGACATTATCATTCACCTACCCAACATGTCATCATTAATGATGACAATTCAACTCCTGGTTTTTTAAATAGAAGAAATCCAACTGGTTTATGGTCAATAACAGTAAGTGTTCATGCGTTGGTAACTGAAACCTGTGAGTATCGAATGAGTGTGTATAGAGAGTATCAATCAGCTGCTAATACCTCAATTCCTTGGAGACATAAGCCTTTAGCTCACCGTATAGAAGACAATGATATAAATATTCCGATTTATCCCCAAATAGAAGGTACTGCACAGTGGGTTCCATCTGAACTGCACACACATACTTTACATAGTGATGGTAAGCAGTCGGTAATAGAGATGGCTGAGGTTGCGAAAGAAATGGGTCTTAAAGCAGTCGTTATGACAGATCATAATACAATTAGTCCGTTTGAGGGAATTGAACAAGCAGAAGCACATACCGGTATTCATATCCTTTATGGGTTGGAATGGACAACTTTTTATGGGCACTTACTAACGATAGGGTATGAAAAACCGACCTATACTGATTGGAGAGTAATAGGACCTCTAGATATTAAAAATGGTATTACTGAAATTGGTCAGCATGGTGCCTTGGTTGGTATTGCACACCCGTTTAGAATAGGTAATCCAATCGGAACAGGTTGCCATTGGGAGTTCCCTTTCGAATCAATAAACGAATTTGATTTTATAGAGGTTTGGAATTCCACAAGGCCAGGATCTAAAGTGTATAATCAGCGTGCCTTACAATATTGGACAGACTTATTGAATAAAGGATATAGAATAACGGCTACTTCAGGAAGAGATTGGCATCATAACGAAGAAAATAATCCTATACCAGCCATTACATATGTGATGATGCCCGAAGTCTATGAGGATAAAGAGATGTTTAGAAAAGCCTTTTTATCTTCAATCAGATCTGGACGAGTTAGTATATCATACGGAAAACCACTTGATCTTACGGTGAAACAGGAAGGAACTGTTTATAAGATTGGTGATGTAATGAATAAAGTTGAAAATAAACCAATAATTGTACAGGTTCATACTGAAGAATGGGAAGTAAATGATCGTATTGATGAGAAGAGTGCTTTCCTGGTAATTGTTTCAAGTGAAGGGGAAATACTACAGGGTAGTCCAGGTATGTTACGACTGGATACCGAGATAAATAATGAACATGTAAAATGGATTCGAGCAGAATTATATGCTTCGATTGATCATGAAAAGCCGGAATTGGTTGCATTTACGAACCCTATCTATATAAGGTGAAAGGTTTAAGGCGGTATCTATTTAAAGATGCTGTCTTTTTCGTTTTTAACCAAGATAATTTTCTTGATATAGCAAGCGTTTACGTTATCAAACGAAAATATAAGAAAGTGAAAGTTAATATTTAATTGAATATTTTGATGTTTAAGACTTTTTAAAATTAAACAAAAAGTATTGTAATATATCAAAAAACTCACTATAATACTACTTATCGAAAAGACAGTTGTCTTTGTGCAGTGGAATATATTTCTGGAAGTCCATTTTAAGAATAACAAGTTAATAGATTTTAAAAGGATTTTCAATTTTATAGTGGGGGATTATTGTGAAAAATTTATTAAAAAACTGGAATCGGTTGAGTCTAGTTAAACAAATCATTATCGGCTTACTCATTGGAATTATCTTGGCTGTTACAATTCCAGATGTAGCACAGCCTGTTGTTATTTTAGGTTCGTTGTTTGTAGGTGCTTTAAAGGCGATCGCACCTGTTTTAGTTCTTTTCTTAGTTATGTCAGCGATCACTCAGCATAAAAGTGGTCAGCAAACAAATATGAAGTCGATCGTAGTGCTTTATCTTGTTGGAACATTTTTAGCTGGATTAGTAGCAGTTATTGCAAGTTTCATCTTCCCGGTCGGCTTAACACTTGCGAATAGTCCTGAGGGTTTCACAGCTCCAGGTGGTGTGTCAGAAGTTCTTAAAACGTTGCTTTTAAACATAGTTGATAATCCGGTGAATGCGATCGCAAACTCAAACTATATTGGGATCTTAACGTGGGCAATCCTAATTGGTTTAGCATTAAGAAGTGCACCGGATACAACAAAAACAATGATTTCTAATTTCTCAGAGGCAGTATCAAAAATTGTAACATGGGTGATTAAGTTTGCTCCGCTAGGTATTATGGGACTAGTATTTGAATCAATTTCAACAAATGGAATTGACTCGTTATTAAGCTATGGAAAATTACTTGCTGTTTTACTAGGTTGTATGGCTTTTGTTGCATTAGTTGTTAACCCAATTATTGTGTTTTTAGCTATAAGACAAAATCCGTATCCACTAGTTTTGAAATGTATAAAGGAAAGTGGAATTACAGCTTTCTTTACTCGTAGTTCTGCAGCAAATATCCCTGTTAATATGAAATTGTGTGAAAACCTTGGCTTAAATAAGGATAGTTATTCAGTATCGATCCCATTAGGAGCAACAATCAATATGGCTGGGGCAGCAGTAACAATTTCTGTATTAACATTAGCTGCAGTTCATACTTTAGGTATTGAAGTGGATTTTGCTACAGCCTTAATTCTTAGTGTATTGTCAGCTGTATGTGCTTGCGGAGCGTCCGGAGTTGCTGGTGGATCTCTATTACTCATTCCTCTTGCATGTAGTTTGTTCGGAATTCCGGCAGAAATTGCGATGCAAGTGGTTGGTGTAGGCTTTATCATTGGTGTTTTACAAGATTCTTTTGAAACTGCTCTTAACTCATCAACTGACGCCATTTTTACAGCAGCAGCTGAATTCAAGGAATGGCGTAAAGAAGGCAAGAAAATAGATATTTCAAAAGTAGCATAAAAATAGAAAGCACCTCATTGTAGCAAAAGAGCTAGCAGTGAGGTGCTTTTTTAATTGGGGTTCCTTTTACCTCTGTGCGACGGTCATAAAGATCATACATTTAGCTTATATTTAAATATACTGATAATATGATAGATATAGATAATAACTGAATCGAAAATGAGTTTAAACTGAGGGAATGAATACATGAATGAAAAAATAATGTTTGATACTGATAAAACTTATCAGAAGGCGGAACGAAAGGCTTTAGATTATTACCATTCACTTTATGAGCAAATCACCCGCAAAACCTATATTCCTGCTTTAACAAAAGATTTTCAAACCTGGAAGCAAAACCATGTTTTCCGGAAATCACTATTCTCTGTTTTTACACGTAAAAATAACAAGCCAGAGGCACAGGATTATGACTTATATATTCAATGGCTCAAATATACAGGCAAGCTAACTCCCTACTTAGAACGCAGCATTTCTTACCTTTTTATGCGTGATCTAGGAAAAGATTTAAGTTCAACTAAAACACAGGAAAGAGTGAACCGAGCAGTTAAAAGTTTAACAAAACATCTAACGAAAAAAACAGATAAGCCAGATACGTTCAACATGGCTGGATTATACCGAATAGCTCAAAAAGAAAGCATTGAAACGACCATGATCTGGCTCGTCAACAAGTTAAAGACAGTAACATCAAATATTCCTGAGGAAATTGACCCTGAGCAAGCACGGAGAAAGTTAATAAAAATCATTGCAGGGGTTGTCATGCATGTTGTGGAAGAAATGGATGATGGGGTTAAACCTACTGAACGTGCTCTTAAACTCGATCAAGCCATTCGCTTAGGGTATTGTTATGGTTTAACCTATCCTTTTATTGATGATTTGCTTGATGTAAATCTGCTAACTCTTGAGGAAAAGAAGAGATATTCAAACTTGATACGAACAACACTTATCACTGGTTCTGTACCAGATTTGGGGCAATGGGACGGAAATAATGCCGGGTTACTACAATATATTCATTCAGAACTACGAGAAGCCTTTGAATATATTAAAGGAAATCAGCAATCGGAAAATGTGCAGTCATTTTTGGAGCAAGCATATATATTTTTTCAATCACAGGAAGTGGACCGTGTAAAGGACCTTTCTAACCCAGATTACACAAATGAAGACCTTTATATTCCAGTTATTCTAAAATCCGCATCTTCGAGATTAATTGTTCGTTCGGTTCTCAGCGCCTCTGAAGACATAGGTTTCAATGATCGAACGTTTTATTATGGAATTTACAATCAGCTTGCTGATGATTTTGCTGACATGTTTGATGACTTAGAGGAAGGTGCTGTTACTCCTTATACGTATTATTTGAAATATCATGTTCAACGTCCTGACCTTATTAATCCGTTTGAATTATATTGGACAGTTATATCAAACTTAATCCACAACGTATACAAATCAGATTTCAAGACATGTGAGGTAATCCTTAATCGGGCAATAAACGGTTTAAAACGATATAAAAGTAAAATGGGAACGGAAAAATATAATGAAGTGATGGAGTTATTTTCAACCAATTCTTCAAGTTTTACACAGCTTATTCAGAAGATGGTGAAAAAAGCAGATGATGTAGAATTCTTTGATAAGCTATTACGCGACCATATGTTGAATAATATGAGAAATGAGCGGAACGAACAGGAAGAATTTTTAGAAACAATTAAATTTGTTCGTAATCAACTAAATGATACATTGCATGTTTCTCAGAGTGATGGAGAGGTGAATAGTTCCATTGTTGAGGCTGCAAACTATAGTCTTGAAGGTGATGGAAAGCGATTGAGGCCAATTGTGACTTGGGTAATGGCAATAAAGGTATACGGTTTAGATCAATCTGTGATTATGCCATTACTTAAATCATTAGAATACATGCATACAGCATCTTTAATCTTCGACGATCTCCCATCACAGGATAATGCATCCATTCGAAGGGGGCGTCAAACACTGCATCAGGCTTATAATACTGCCATTGCCGAACTAACCGGTCTTTTTTTAACTCAGAAAGCTACCTGGGAACAAGCATCGCTTACAAAATTTGATCCAAATACTGTCCTGAAATTAATACAATATTCCTCATATATGACATCCGAGATGTGCAAGGGACAGGCAATGGACTTAGAATCGAAAGGCAAGCCGTTATCTCTAGATCAATTAAATTTAATGTGCTTTTATAAAACTGGAATGGCATTCGAAGCATCTATTATTATGCCGGCGATCCTAGCACATGCTGATGAAACAGAGATAGAGGCATTAAAGAAATATGCGTATCATGCGGGTATTGCTTTTCAGATTAAGGATGATTTACTCGACTTTGAAGGAGATCCTGCACTGCTTGGAAAAACAGTTGGAAAAGATAGAGAAAATCAAAGTTCAACATTTGTGTCGATCTTGGGCCAAGAAGAAGCGAGAAAAAAGATGTGGGAACATTACTGTCAAGCAATCGAAGTTCTACAGAAAGTACCACGAGACATTCCTTTTCTAAAGCATTTTTTGAATTATATTATCAACCGAGATCATTGAGGATAATAACGTTTATAAAAGTAGACAATATGGATATGTTTAAACAACGAAAAGAAAAATATATATAGGGTAAAAAGGAGATCACATGACAAAGGAACAAGACTTAAAAACAGGTTGGAAAATAGATAATAGCTATGCTCGCCTGCCAAAAAAGTTTTTTACTGAACAAAAGCCAACTCCTGTTAGCAATCCTGAGTTAATCATACAGAATGATCAGCTAGCATCATCGCTAGGTCTGAATGTCGAAGAGTTACGAAGTCATGAACAAGTAGAGGTTTTTGCAGGTAATCGAATTCCAGAAGGTTCAACACCTCTAGCACAAGCATATGCGGGACATCAATTCGGTCATTTAAACATGTTGGGAGATGGTCGTGCAGTTCTGCTTGGGGAACAAGTAACACCTCAAGATGAGCGGGTTGATATCCAACTTAAAGGCTCAGGAAGAACACCTTATTCACGAGGTGGAGATGGAAGGGCTGCACTTGGCCCAATGCTTCGAGAATACATTATTAGTGAAGCGATGTATGCCTTAGGAATACCGACTACGAGAAGTTTAGCCGTAATAACAACTGGTGAGAATATTCTCCGAGAAACAGAACTTCCCGGTGCCATTTTAACTCGTGTTGCTGCAAGTCATATTCGTGTGGGAACGTTCCAATTTGCTGCACAATTAGGAACAGATGAGGAGCTTCAAGCTCTCGCTGATTATACAATAGAGCGTCATTATCCGGAGATTGAAAGAGATGATAACAGGTATCTTTCATTGCTTCAACAAATGATACATAGGCAAGCTTCATTAATTGCAAAGTGGCAACTCGTTGGTTTTATCCATGGAGTAATGAACACTGATAATATGACAGTTAGTGGAGAAACGATTGATTATGGTCCTTGTGCCTTTATGGATACGTATGATCCTGAGACTGTTTTTAGCTCAATTGATGTTCAGGGCCGTTATGCCTATGGTAACCAACCATTCATAGGTGGATGGAATTTAGCACGATTTGCCGAATCTCTTATACCACTTCTTCATGAAGATCAAGATAGGGCCGTTGAAATTGCTCAAGAAGAAATATCTAAA
Organism: Metabacillus sp. YM-086; assembly: GCF_048059995.1. NCBI lineage: Bacteria > Bacillati > Bacillota > Bacilli > Caryophanales > Bacillaceae > Metabacillus > Metabacillus sp. YM-086. Next base: position 102,656 of record NZ_JBLUOI010000008.1, read on the forward strand.
TATATGGACATTTATGAAACAAATTGGCTTAGAGCTATGAGAGCTAAGTTAGGTCTTTTTTCTGAAGAAAAAGACGATAAAACATTAATAGATGACCTTCTTACCTTAATGCACAAGCATAAGGCAGATTATACAAATACCTTTGTTGCCATAACGTTCGATAAATGGGATGAAATGGAGCTTTTCCGTTCCTCTGAATTTGAACAGTGGAAAGAGCGTTGGCATGAAAGATTAACCAAGCAAAAAGAATCTAAAGAAGAATCACAAAAGCTAATGAGGGATCATAATCCAGCAGTAATTCCTCGTAACCATCGTGTGGAAGAAGCATTGGAAGCGGCGGTAAAACATGGGGATTATACTGTAATGGAAAGATTATTAGATGCTCTTACCAAACCTTTTGCACACACTACACAACAGGAAGAATACTGCAGTCTTCCACCTAAATCAGGTCAGCCTTACCGGACTTATTGTGGGACTTGAGCGGTGAGAGTAGAGGAATTGATAGGAAGCTGTCATTTAGATGCTTATGTACAACAAAAGTGATATAGAAGGTAGAAGAAATGTCGTTCATCGGGCTTATGAACGACATTTTCAATGTAGATAGCTTTTAAAATGAGTTTAAGTTATCCTATCAAATTATATTTCAACTAAATAAGCAAAAAGATTTGACATTACCAATACTACTCTAATAATATTATCTAGACCGGTTGTTATAATTTTGTGAGGTGCAGACGTAAAAATGGCAAAAAAGGAGAGTACAAAGGATATTATCCTTAAAACAGCAACATGCTTATTTCAGCGCCAAGGCTATCATGGAACTGGATTGAATCAAATTATTGAGGAAAGTGGGGCACCAAAAGGCTCCATCTATTATCACTTTCCAAATGGTAAAGAGGAAATTGCCTTGGAGGCTATTCATCAAATGAAACGGGATATATTGGAGCGGGCACAGGAAGATTTGAGTGAGGGAGAAACAGCTGCTGAAGCATTTCAATTTTATATTAATAAGATTGCGTCTATTTTTGATCACCCTAAAACAATGGAAGGATTATCAATAGGACTTATTGCTTCAGAAATATCTTCAACACACGAAAATCTACGGTTAGCATGCGAGGCTGCATTTATGGATTGGCAAGCTTTGTATGTTAATAAGCTTAAAGCACATGGTATGGAAACAGAGAAAGCAGAAGAATTAGGCTTAACAATAACTGCATTGATTGAAGGAGCCTGCACACTATCTGCTACGCACAAAAATGGGGACCCTCTACGTGTAATTGGAAAACAGTTGCTGTTATTGTTGTCATAAAGAGAGAAGAAAGAAACCTAGTAGGAGGAAACAAATATGGAAATGAATGCACAAGCAAATGGTAAGGGAGTAACTGATACGAGTGAGTTGAAAGTTGTTCCGATTATCATTTCTTTTGTTGTTGCTGGTTTTATTGGTTTGTTTAGTGAAACAGCCTTAAACATGGCATTGAATAATTTGATTACAGGCTTTGGTATTAAAGAAACCACTGCTCAGTGGTTAACGACTGGTTATTTGCTTACACTTGGAATTTTAGTACCAGTTTCAGGACTTATTTTACAATGGTTTACGACGAGGCAGTTGTTTATTACATCACTTATTGCTTCAATAATTGGTACATTTATTGCGGCAATTGCGCCAACATTTACAGTTCTTATGATTGCCCGAGTAGTTCAAGCGGTAGGAACAGCATTGCTTCTTCCTTTAATGTTTAATACAATTTTATTAATTGTTCCACCATATAAGCGTGGTAAAATTATGGGGATTATTGGGCTTGTAATTATGTTTGCCCCTGCGGTAGGTCCTACTATTTCAGGATTAATACTTAAGACGTTATCATGGCATTGGATCTTTTGGATTTCATTACCATTACTCATTGCAGCACTTATTTATGGTATTATTTTTATGCAGGATGTAACAAAGCCAACCAAGCCTAAAATTGATATTTTATCAATTATCTTATCTACTATAGGATTTGGTGGTATTGTATTTGGATTTAGTAATGCAGGAGAAGGTGGCGGTTGGGGAAGTCCAACTGTTATTGTTTCAATGGTTGCTGGAGGAATTGCCTTAGTCTTATTCACTATTCGACAATTAACAATGCAACAACCTATCTTAAATTTACGAGCTTTTAAATATCCGATGTTTACAGTGGGCTTGCTAATGGTTGTTGTATGTATGATGGCCATTCTTTCTTCTATGATTTTATTGCCACTTTATTTACAAACGTCGTTGGCTCTAAGTACATTTGCAGCTGGTCTTCTATTACTTCCTGGTGGAATTATAAATGGTATTTTATCACCTGTAATGGGAGGACTATTCGATCGTTTTGGACCTAAATGGCTAACTATAATAGGAATAACTATAGTAACAGGCTCAATGTTTGGTTTTTCAACCATATCAATGGAAACATCTTCAGCCTTTATTATAGGACTTCATATTGTCATGATGGTTGGAATTTCAATGGTTATGATGCCTGCGCAGACAAATGGATTAAATCAATTACCACCTGAGCTATATCCAGATGGAACAGCTATAATGAACACACTACAGCAAGTAGCCGGAGCAATTGGAACAGCTGTTGCTATTTCAATCCTATCATCTGGAACAAGTAACTTTATGGAAACAGTTGAAGACAAACAAAATCCATTAAACCAAGTACTTGCCTTCACTGAAGGTATCCAAGATGCTTTTGTATTTGCGATTATCTTGTGTATTGTAGGGGTTGTTATTTCACTCTTTATTAAGCGTGTGAAGGTGGAGCATCAAATGTAGGCCATAGAGGTGCCTGTCACCACCCGAATTTTCTTGTTTCACATGTGAAACAGTGTGATCAACTGCTACCCAGCTCTGGGTAGCAGTTTTCGAGTTTGAATAGGGTTAAGAGAAAACTAGAGTAATAAATAAAAATAAAGGGAGGAAATTTTGACCTTGACTAAAGCAGAAACAATGATTGCTGAAATACGTCATTTAGATGACAGGGGTTCAGGACAAGCTGTTATTTGGCGGGAAAACGAACTTGGTAATCCGAAGAAATTAAAACTAACTATTCCACAAACGCTTCCAGGGGAGAAGGTACGTGTAACGGTTGATCAACCAGAAAGAAGAAGAAGAAAGGTTCTACCTGAGGAGATCCTAGAAGCTCATTCTGATAGATTGGCACCACCTTGTCCTCATTTTGATAAATGTGGTGGATGTGTGTGGCAGCATTGGCAATACACAGCCCAATTAAAACAAAAAACGGAGCATGTAAAACATGCAATCGAGGAACAAGGATTTAATCCTGAGCTAGTTAAAGAAACAATTGGGATGGATCAGCCTTGGCACTATCGCAATAAAATGGAGTTTACATTTGCTCCTGATGGATCTCTTGGGTTACATGAGCAAGGGAATTTCCGTAAAGTAATCTCGCTTGAATCATGCTTAATTGCAAGTAAAGAAATGGTCGAGGCTGCTATGGAAGTAGCAGTTTGGGTAAAAGATTATCAATTAAAAGGCTACAATAAAGATACCCACGAAGGATTGCTTCGTCATTTAATGGTTCGACAATCTTTCGTAACCGGAGAAATGATGCTGGGGCTTTTTGCAACAGAAGGACCAAATGATACCCTTCAAAAGGCTGTGAAAGATTTGGTTTCTAGAATTGAGGCAAAGTATCCGCAAGTAAAAAGCTTGTTATGGCTTGAAAATACACAATGGGCAGATCGTACACAGTCTGAAAAAAGTCATACATTAGCAGGACGAGACTTCATTTATGATGAAATGGATGGCTACCGTTTCCGTCTGTGGTTTGATACATTCTTTCAAACAAACCCAACTCAAGCTCAAAAATTAGTTGATTTAGCCATCGAAATGGGCCAACCAAAAAAATCAGAAAGCATGATTGATCTTTTTTGTGGAGTTGGGACATTCTCTCTTCCATTTGCAAATAGAGTCGGAAAGCTTGCGGGTATTGAAATTGTAGAGAGTTCTATTGAATCAGCTAAAAGAAATGCAAGTGACAATGGAATATCTAATACGTATTTCTTAGCTAAGGATGCAAGAAAAGGAATTGATCAAGTACTAGAAACGTTTGGAAGCCCTGAACTTCTCCTTTTAGATCCTCCTAGATCAGGTGCTGGTGGAAAAGTAATGAGAAGAATTGGGCGTTCTAAACCAGAACGAATTGTGTATGTATCTTGTAATCCTGATACATTTGCAACTGATATAAAAGAACTTGAACAATTTAATTATGAGTTAATAACAGTACAGCCTGTTGACCTATTTCCTCATACTGTTCATGTTGAATGTGTAGCGTTATTAGAACTAAAATAAAAACTGTTTTATTATTTGAGGTGGATAACCATTGTGGTTGTCTGCCTTTTTTGTGGTGCCTGTCACCACCCGAAATTTGTAGAATCATGTCATTTCAAAAAAATATTATCCAGTACCTTGCAATGTTCACTAGGGTGGTATATTATGTTAATTGTAGTTATCGATTAATGTTTACTACCTTATATAGTTCAGTACCAGGTTATACTGCTTAGGAGGAATAGAATGAATGTCCAATTTAAAAAAGGAGCATTGGAGCTATGTGTGTTAATTCTAATTTGTAGAAAAGATCAATACGGTTATGAATTGGCTCAAAATATATCGAGTAAAATTCAAGTGGCAGAAGGAACACTATACCCACTATTAAGAAGATTAACAAAAGAAGAATATGTGACAACTTATCTAGCTGAATCATCAGAGGGACCTCCAAGAAAATACTATTCACTAACTGATAAAGGTAAGGGGTATATGAATATTCTTATAGAAGAATGGACTCAATTTTCAAATGCTGTGAATGAATTTATTTTGGAGGGTACCAAAAGTGAAGAAAAATAACTTTATGGGAAAATTAGAAGAGCTTTTATCAAGTGTTCCAGAGGTAGACAGAAAAGAGATGCTATATGATTATGAAGAGCATTTTACAGTTGGCTTGGAAGATGGGAGAACAGAAGCTGAAATCGTCAATGAATTAGGTGACCCACATTCTATTGCAAGGGATTTGCTTTCAGAATACAAGTTAACAAGGGTGGATCAGCAAAAGCAAGGAACTAAAACATTAAATATCATTTTAGCAGCTATTATGATTGGCTTTTTAAATCTAGTTTTTGTTCTAGGTCCTGCATTAGGGATCTTTGGCGTTTACATTGGATTAGTTGCGGCATCATTTATACTTATTATCTCACCTTTAGCAATAATTGGTTCTGTTATCTTTAACGGACTTGAAGATCTCGCAATGGTTTTCTTTCTATCTATGATTACATGTGGATTAGGTATTTTATTAGGGATTGGTATGTTAAAAACGGGGAAGTTCCTATCCAAAACATTTCTTAAGTATATGAACTTTAATAAAAAAGTAATTTACGGGGGAAAAGGGGTAAAAGCGGCATGAAAAAAGCGGTTATGTTTGCATTTTTCTTAATTGTTGTTGGTATTGCAGGTTCTGTTGTTACAGCAGCTACAACGGATGTGTTTTCACCTGAAATGAAAGATATCCTACAAGAGGAAGAAGTAAAAGGGACAGAAATTCAGCAAATAGAGGTTGGTACATCCTCAACAAATATAAAAATGGTTCCTTCAAAGGGAGATTCTATAAAAGTAAAATTAACTGGGAAAGTTAGTGAGAAACTGAAAGACAAATATAAGCTGGTTGTTACTGAAGAAGGTGATAAAGTAAATATTGATGTGAAAAATCAAGACTTATACTTCTATGTTGGATTTTCCTTTATCGAACTGAATTTAGAAATTGAAGTACCGGAAAAGGAGTATCAGTCCTTGGTTGTTAAAAGCTCTTCGGGAGATATAGACATCTCTCAACTTAAAGTAGAAGAGTTTAGTACAGAAGCTAGCTCTGGTGATATTACGATTGATCAAATTTCAGTTAGCAAAAATAGTAAGATGGAAGCTAGTAGTGGAACAATACATGCGAAGAATTCATCAGCGAGTGTTTTTAATTTAGGAGCTAGTAGCGGTGACATTATTATCCAGAATATTGATGGTCATGTTGAAGCTGAAACATCTTCGGGTAGTATTGAGCTGAATAACAAACAGGTTACGGGGAATATAAATGCATTGGCATCAAGTGGTGATGTGATTGTCCAGTTTGATGAATCTCCTAAGTCGCTTACTGTTGACTTTAGAGGAAGTTCAGGAGATGGAGTCATTGAACTGGAAGGTTTCAGCTATGAAGACAAATCAGAGAATATCATCAACGGAAAGATTGGTAATGGAGAGTATGAACTTAAGGTAAGAACATCATCAGGTGATTTTCAATTAAAATAAGATTCTTCACAAAAAGGATGCTACTATGTGGCATCCTTTTCTGGTCTTTTATCTCTTAAAATAGGCTTTTATTAAGGTTCACAATCCTACTTGACTTTCATACTGTAAATTAGTTAATACCCTAGGGATTTAAAAATAAGCAAAGAACAGCGCTGTTGCTTATTAGCTTTGGAGGCCTATAAAATGAGTAAAACGTATGTTTCATCGAGTTATTGTTCGTTACTTAGTTTATTAGAAACAGAAAAGGCAATAAGGAAGCTTAAGGATTTTTTTATTATGAACCTTTCTCAATCGTTAAATATCATGAAAGTTTCTGCACCGATCGTAGTTAAAGCAGGGAATGGAATAAATGATAATTTAAATGGAATTGAACGTGTTGTTTCCTTTGATGCATTAGATTCCGACTGCAACATTGAGATTGTGCAATCATTAGCTAAGTGGAAAAGGATGGCTGTCGGTCGCTATGATTTTCAACCAGATGAAGGTTTATATACAGATATGAATGCGATTAGAAGAGATGAAACTTTAGATAATACTCATTCTCTATACGTTGATCAGTGGGACTGGGAAAAAGTGATTTCTGAAGAACAAAGAAATGACCATAAGTTAAAGGAAGAAGTCCAAAAAATTTATCAGTCTATTAAGCAAACAGAACATTATATATACAGTTTATATCCACAGCTTACTCCAACTTTACCTAACAATATTGTGTTCATTACAGCTCAAGAGCTTGAACATCTATATCCTCAAATCTCCCCGAAAGAAAGGGAGGATGAGATTGCTAGAAAATATGGAGCTGTATTTATTATGGGCATTGGAGGAGATTTGCTTTCAGGTGAAAAGCATGATGGGAGATCGCCGGATTATGATGATTGGACCTTAAATGGCGATATTATCCTTTGGAATCCTGCATTAGAAAGAGCGTTTGAAGTATCTTCAATGGGGATTAGGGTTGATCGGGATGCTCTTATAAATCAATTAAAAGCATCTAACTGTGAAGAGCGCAAATCACTAGACTATCATAAAGCCATCCTGAATGGAAAACTTCCTTCTACAATTGGAGGAGGAATTGGGCAATCAAGATTATGTATGTTCTTATTAAAAAAAGTTCATATCGGTGAGGTGCAAGCTTCCGTATGGAGTGAGCAAATAATAAAAGAGTGTGAAGATCATAATATTCCATTACTATGAATGAATAACGTACCTTCACGGGTGCGTTTTTTTATTATTAACTTTTTAATGAGCAAGGGATATAATGTTGTATTGACCGTCTTTATCGACTAATTTAAGTGTTAGTTAACATCTTTAAGGAAATACTTAATGAGGTCAAATAATTAAAAAGGTGTTTTTATGAAGGAACTTAAATTTAAAATAAATAAAACTTTATACTATATTTTAATCATAATAATTATTCTTGTTATGGTAACAGGGGTGATGGTTGGAAATACTCATCTTGATACACTTAACTTGGGGATATTATTACATATAATTCTTGTTACTATGCTATCGGTTTGTTTAATTCTTTACCCGAGGTTTGAAACGCATTATTTCAGAATGTTAATCATGATAATAGCATCTGCTTATTTCTATGGTCTTTTTTTCTTATACCCTGAAACCTGGTCAACCTTTGTATTAGTTTGTTTAATTCCAGCAATCTCAATTTTGTTTTTTGATCCAAGACTTTTTTATTTCTCACTTTTTTTAAATGTAGTGCTGACTTCAGCAACATTTACTTATATCGTTTTTATTGATCAAGGAGAATTATATCCTCATATAGAACTTGATATAGTGGGAAATGTTATTAATTTTGCAGGTATACAAGCATTTCTCTCTTTACTATTTTACATTTCTTATTTCAGAATCAAGCAATTAAAAGGCTATTACGAACAAGTTCAGCAGTCCGAAAGATTAAAGACGACAGGTCAACTTGCTGCGGCAGTAGCCCATGAAATTAGAAACCCTTTGACCGTAGTAAAGGGATTTCTACAATTATATAAAAAAGAGGAATCATTCGATGAACAGGTAAAAAGAAATTTTGCCTTGATGATTGATGAATTGGATGCAGCTGAGCATGTTATTTCTCACTTTTTAACGATAGCTAAACCTAACAAAGAGGTAAAACTAGAGAAGGTTGATGTGAAAGATGCTTTACAAAGTGTGGCTGATTTATTAAATTCTTATGGTCTTTTAAATGATAACAAAATTGATTTACATGTAGAAGAGAATTGTTATATCGCTATTAACTTAATAGAATTTAAACAGTTAACAATCAATTTAGTAAAAAACGCAATAGAAGCTTCTAGTCATGGTTCTGGGATTACTGTCATAGGTGGAAAGGTGAAGAATTCAGTTGAAATAAGGATTGTTGATGGAGGATTAGGTATGTCTGAGTCGGAAATTAAGGATCTCGGCACACCTTTTTATTCACTAAAAACGAAGGGTACAGGATTAGGGCTGATGATTTGTTTTAATATAGTTGAAAAGTATAACGGGACGATTGAGTTTAATAGTGTTAAGGGCAACGGAACAACTGTTACCATTCGTTTTCCTTTCGTTCGTATAAATTAAAAAGGAGGGTGAAGACAATCACCCTCTTATCTTGACATTAAATTTGGAATCGTCTAATTTGTTCTGAGAGTTGATCAGATATCTGTGATAATTCACCGGCTCTATTTGATACTTCTTCCATTGAGCTTGTGGATTGCTGTGAAGAAGCTGCTGTTTGTTCGATACCTGCCGCTGCTTCTTCTGAGACAGAGGCAATTTCTTCAATAGAATTGTTCATTTCACGGCTGTTATCAACAATTTCTTTTAAATTAGTCGAAATGTGTTTAATATTTGTGACCATTTCTAATACAGATTCAGAAATGGTTTCAAATGTTTTACCTGTTAACTCAATTTGTCTAGAACCCTCATCAACCTCTTTATATCCTACCTGAAGTGACTGTACAACATGAGAAGACTCATTTTGAATTTTATTTACGATGTTTGTAATATCAACGATAGATGCTTTTACTTGTTCTGCTAGTTTTCTTACTTCATCGGCTACAACGGCAAATCCTTTTCCGTGTTCACCTGCTCTAGCAGCTTCAATCGCAGCATTTAGAGACAATAGATTTGTTTGTTCTGCAATTTCTTGAATGACTAGAACTAATTTTGAAATTTCTTTTGATTGTTGATCTAGACCTTGTACTTTATTGACAGCATCCTTAACAATGCTGTCAATTGTCTGCATTTGATTAACAGACTGACTCATTAATAGGCTTCCTTCTTTTGTCATAGACAGAACTTCGTTTGATGTTTCAGAAACATTTTCACCACTTATATTTGCTTCTTGTATTTTTCCAACGAAAGTTTCCATCATTTCTAATAAGTTTGTTGAGCTTGTAGCTTGGGATTCTGCTCCAAATGAAAGCTCCTGCATAGTTGTGGCAATTTGCTCGCTTCCCTCTTTTACTTCGTTTGCTGAATGGGTTAGCTCAATACTTTGATTTGATAAATTTTCTGTCACATGTGTAACGCTCTCAATCATTTCCTTTAAGCTTCTTTGCATTCCATTTAAAGCAATAGCCAATTGGCCAATTTCTGTTTTATGATTGAAATTTAATTCATTGTTCGTTAAATTTCCATTAGCTATCTCTTGGATATGTTTCAGGATCTTCTTAATCGGCTCAGTAATGGAACGACTAGTAAAGATTCCGAATAAAATAAGAGCAACTGTTATAACTAGTAAAACAACAATGTACGTAATTAACTCAGTTTTTGCACTGTTTTGAAGCTGATTGGATTGATCTGTAAGGGATTCAGCAATTGCATCTTCAACCTCTTTGAAAAGATTGATTTTAGTTGTCATTTGTGTGTACCAATTCTCACTATCAACTTTAAAATTTTCAGTAGTATTAAATGCTTTTTCCCTCATCTGTTTAACATCTTCTATTACTTGATTGCTTAAATGCTGTTCAAGCAAAGATAATACTTTGTCATTGGTTTCAGCATTTTGAAACAAGGATAAATATGTATCCTGTTGAGCAATAAGTGAGATAAACTTCTGATATTCCCCACTTGAAAATGAATCGCTTGCAAAAACATTACTCATTAAAGCACGTTCAATACCTGTTTTTTCCTTAGCGTTCATAAATAAAACATAAGCATTTACTGATTTTGCAAGATCAGCATTAGGAGAAATTTTTGAAATATAGCTCATAACACTAAGCATTTTTTCGTTATGATGAGTGTAGTAGCTAATCCCTATCGAATCCTCAATTTGTTGATTGCTTACATTTTCCCTGTGCGCTGACAATTGATCTTTAATTTTTATCGCTTCTTGTAGTTCTTTTGTAAAATCTTCACCATATGGTTTTGGATCAAAGCTACCGAGGAATTTATTAAGATCGTTTAGTTTTGTATCTGTTACTTTTCGCTGTTGGGTTACCTCTGAACTGAATTTCTGACCATCACTACCCATGAATACCCCGGTAGCACCTCGTTCTTTTTGCATTTCATGAACAAATGCACTGATTGTTGTTGAAAGCTTGATTAACTCACCTAACTGTGATGCTTCTTTGACTGTTTTACTTCGTTCAATTGTACTAATACCTGCTAGTGCTAATATAACAAGTAGAGGTATTGTAATAAGAATAAATAACTTCCTGCTGATTTTCATTGACTTTCCTCGCTTATCGTAATGATATATGCATATTATAAATGCAATAAAATCATATCTGATTTATGTGTAAAAAGTAACGGGAATAGATTCCTATTATGAGGGTTAACTAGTAATAAGGTACTATTAATTCTTTAGGTGCATCAATAAAATTAGCAGAATAGCTGCTGCAGTTTCCGAATACAAAAAACGAAATCAGCACACTTAAGTTTTTGTCAGCATAAAAATTCGCAAACTCACTGTTATTCCAATTGGGTGCTAAAAATAATATCTAACTACCAGAGGGTGGGTTATGATTCTGAGAGGCGGATAAATAAAGCAACCTTCTTGAATTAAGTAACCATTATATAAATAAGCGGAGTTTTTCTGGTTAGACTGAAGGATAGAACCGATTTTTGGGATATAAGCGGAGTTCTTCCGGTTAAGCAAAGGAAAATGGTCCATTTTCATCTTTTTTGATTAAATAGGCGGAATCTTTCCGTCTATTTAATCTGTTTTTCATGATATTTCCTCAATAAATGGAATTTCTCCACTTATTTTCTGGCGATTGATGAAGATTTGCCAATTGCTTTCTTTTTATTTTTAGTACGACGAATAGCAATGTAAATTCGATTTTTGTACTTCAAAATTGAACCTATTAGTGGCAAATACAACTGTTGTACTAATACAATATTAGTAATAAATAGAAATAAGGAGCTGAATAAATGTCCTATCTTTTATTAATCTTAGGTATTGCTTTACTTATTAAGGGTGCAGACTTTTTTGTCGAGGGTGCATCAAGTATTGCTCGTGCTTTACATGTGTCACCATTACTAATTGGGTTGACGATTGTTGCTTTTGGAACTAGTTCACCGGAAGCAACTGTTAGTATAATTGCTGCATTAGAGGAAAACGCAGGAGTTGCAATAGGGAATGTAGTGGGGAGTAATATTTTAAATATCACCTTTGTTGTTGGAATTACAGCACTTATAAACCCCCTAAAGGTTGAGAGTGAAACAATTCGAAAGGAAATTCCCTTTACATTATTAGCGAGTATAGCACTCCTGATTTTAGTAAGTGATATGACGCTTCAATCCTTAGAAGCTAATTTCATTACAAGAAGTGACGGATTTATATTCTTGTTATTTTTTGCTGTGTTTTTATATTACATTTTTGAGGTAGCGAGAAATAGTCGGGAAAAGATAAAAGAAGAAGCTTCAGTATCTAAAACAAGTTCACCTTCATGGGGGAAAAATAGTATTTACACAATAGGTGGCTTAGTAGCTATTATTATCGGGGGAGACTTGGTCGTTGATCATGCCACTGTTATTGCTTATTCATTTGGGATGAGTGAAACATTAGTCGGTTTAACGATTGTAGCGATTGGTACATCATTGCCTGAGTTAATAACTTCAATCACAGCTGCTATTAAAAAAGAAGGAGATATTGCACTTGGTAATATTGTTGGAAGTAATATTTTTAACATATTATTTGTTCTTGGTGCAGCCTCTGTTATTTCTCCTTTAGCAGTAGATAGCAAGATATTTGTTGATCTTATCCTTATGATTGTCTTAACGCTTATTTTACTTGTGTTCTCAAGAACAAGCTTTAGAGTTGGCCGTCGAGAAGGGACGTTTCTTGTAGTTGCTTATATTCTCTATATGATTTATATCATAATAAGAAACTAAAGAGGGGATTGATCCCCTCATTTAACTAAATTGATTGTAAAGCATCATCTAAATTATCAAACCCGCTAACATCCTCGGTGTTTGCCTCATCTGTTTCAACAGTCCAGAGATCTCTACCAGGAGCTAATTGCCCTTCTTCGTTCTTAAGATACGGGGTATGTATCATATACGTTTTTCCTTCTTTTCGAATTGTGTAGCCCATATGATAAATATCCTTCTGTCCCTGCTCTTCAAACACTCCAATATCCTCAATCCCATATTTAGTCATAAGAGGCTGGAAAGATTGTTGTAACTCTCTAACTACATCATCTCGATTAGTATATTCCATCATCATTGCTCCTTTCATCTAGCTATTCTTAATATGTCTGACAAGCCTTGATTTCATAATTAAAACTTAGGTGTTATAAGAAAAAAGAGCTGCCCATTCCAAGACAGTTGATATAAAAGATTGCTTGTTTTCTGTGAATTGTTTTATTCTATGTCCATTTGCACCGGATGGATGGGGAAAATTAAATAAATAAATATGATCATTAAGCTTATTATTTTTTATTAGGTTTTTCAAAACCTCTTCCACCATTTTGCCTAATGGAATGACTAATGCAGGTGCTTTTATCTGTGATAGCTCCTTGGGAAACATTTCATATGCATAAGAAGTTAACAGTGAAGAATGGTTAATTTTGGGACGGTGTCCAGTATAGTTTCTCCCTTGATAGAAAACAGGGTATTTTATGATTGATGTAGTATGGAGAAAGTCACGGTTTTCGCTAAATAAATAAGAAGAGCTTTTGATATGAAAAACATTTTGTATACCACAATGATCAAGCATGTCGATTAAATTTTTCCTCATAGCTCCTGAAAAGCTTGCGGCTATTTTGGCTTTTTTTAGTGTCTGTTCGATTGTGGAAGACTCTGAAATAGGTAAGCAGTCAATAACTTGTTCGAAGGCTGCCTTCATTTGAGTCCAACCTGGTGTAATTCCTATTATGACAATCTTAGCATGATGGTTGATGTATTCATTATGTGGTGAATAGTACATGGTCAACTCGTTATCTCGGTCGTGATCAATCAAAAATGACGTTGTTAATAAATCTTGTTTTTTTAATGGTTTAGCAAGATTTGATGATTGGATAACAGGTATGAAGGATTGTAGCTTGGGTTCCATGATTTCTCTCCCATTAGTTATTGAAGTCTTATTTTATGTACTTTTCTAAAAGACATACATCCAGGGAATCTGGGGGAATTTGCTGTAGGTTTAATTCTGAAATTGTCGAAAAAAGGTTTTAATATAGGCTCGATGTGGAATGAAAGAAACAAACACCCATAATAAAGGAGCTGTTGACATGAAAGCACTGTATTTAAATACATCATTAAAAAAGAGTAATCAGGAATCTAACACAAGTGCACTTATGAAAGAGTCAAGATATTGGTTAGAAAATAAAGGTGTTACAACCGAGGAATTAAGATTAGCAGATTATCAGATTGCATACGGTATGGAATCCGATATGGGTGAGGGAGACCAATGGCCTGAGGTATTTGAAAAAATAAAAGAAGCAAATATTGTTGTCATTGGGACACCGATTTGGTTAGGTGAAAAAAGTAGTATTGCCACTTTATTAATGGAAAGATTATATGCTTCAAGTATGGAAAAAAATGATAAAGGGCAGAGTATTTTTTATAATAAAATTGGTGGAGCAGTTGTAACCGGAAATGAGGATGGTGCAAAGGATTCTGCAAAATCACTTCTGTACGGACTTCAGCACATTGGCTTTACTGTTCCGCCAAATGTTGATGCCTATTGGGTAGGAGAGGCTGGTCCAGGTCCTTCATATATAGAAGAAGGAAGAGGCAATGACTTCACGAACGGAAAGGTCAAAACATTATCGTATAACCTTGTTCATTTTGCAAAGCTACTAGTGAATCATCCTATTCCAGGTGAGGGTAATACTTTATAAAGAAATGAAAAAGGCTTCCGCATATGCGTGAAGCCTTTTAGATTGATTAGAATGACAGCTAATGTAGAAAGAAGGAAATCATAGTCCTTTACCTTCAATATTAATGGAGTTTTCTATTAATAATTTTGTTAAAGCATCAGCTGATAAAGGTTTGCTAAACATATAACCTTGACCAAAATCACAGCTTAGCTCTTGTAAAAATGTTAGTTGATCAGTACTTTCGATTCCTTCAGCAATGAGTTGATACTCAAGGTTTTTCCCCATCGTAATGATTGTTTGAACAAGTATTCGACCATCACTATCTAAATTGTTAATAAATGATTTATCTATTTTCAAATTATTAATTGGTAAATACTTCAGGCTGCTCAAAGAAGAGTATCCTGTTCCGAAGTCATCAATAGAAATGCCAACTCCCATTTTATGAACTTCATATAGTGTGTTTACAGAACCTTTAAAGTCTTGAATCACGTTTTCAGTTATTTCTAAATCAAGATAATATGGATTCAACTTACTATCATTTAGAATCTTATTAAGGTCTTCTAGAAAGCTATCATCCTGAAATTGAATTGGAGAGATATTGACTGCAACTTTGGCTAAAGGTAAATTTTGGTTCTTCCAGAATTTCATCTGCTTACACACTGTTTTTAAAATCCATTTTCCAACCTTCTTAATTAAACCTGTTTCCTCCAGAATCGGGATAAATTCAAATGGAGTAATTGTACCAAGTTTTTTATTTTCCCATCTAAGAAGTGCTTCAACCCCTAAGATCCGGTCACTTTCTAAATGCACAAGTGGTTGATAGAGTATGTGAAATTCATCTTTTTCTAAAGCGTGCTGCAGTTCATTTTCAATTTGGTATTTTCGTGTAACTTCTTCATTCAACATTGGATTGCTAAGTTGAATGTGACAGCCATTTTGTTTCTTTGCGTGATACATTGCAATGTCTGCTTGCTGTATAAGTGTTTCAATAATTTGGTCGGAGGTGGTTTCTTTAGAATATTGGGTGCAGTCGTAGAGACTAATCCCTATGCTTGGTGAAATTACAACAGCTTTATGGTTTATTGTGAAAGGTTCTAAAAATGTAGTTAGTATTTGATTTGCGAATTGGGTAATTGTTTCTTTTGTAAACAAATCATTTATAACTAAAATAAATTCGTCTCCTCCAACTCGTGAAATAAATGCTTGATTGGTAAAAGACTGGGCAAGTCTTGCTGCAACGTTTACTAATAACTGATTACCGAATGAATGACCATAGCTGTCATTAATTGTTTTGAAGCGATCTAAGTCTAAGAAAAATAAAGCAATATGAGAGTTTAGATTTCTATCAGGTATCACTTCTTTAAGATGTCTAGTTAATGCATTTCGATTAGGTAAATTTGTTAATGTGTCGTAGAAGGCAAGTTGTTGTATCCTCTTTTCATAATCTTTTCGATCTGTTATATCATTTCGGATGGATATGTATTGATATGGTTTACCTTTGCTATCTAAAAAAGGAACGATTGTTGTATCTACCCAATAAAAAGAGCCGTCTTTTGCTTGATTTCTAATTTCACCATGCCATGTATAACCTTTTGATATTGTTTCCCAAAGAGATTTGAAAAAAGATGAAGTATGGTAGTTTGAATTAATAATTCTATGATCTTGTCCAATTAGTTCCTCTGAACTATATTTTGAAATTGCACAAAATTTCTTATTAACATAATTAATTCTTCCTTTTTTATCCGTAATAGCGACTATAGAAGATTCATTAAGAGCGAACTCAATGTCTTTTAACTTCTTTAGGGCTATTTGTAATTTTTCTTCTGCTTGTTGCTCATTCATACCGAACCCACCATTTTTTTAATTAGTATAAAATTCCACCAAATGAAATGCAGTGATAAACATCACTGTTTATATTATTGATTTATAGTAAAAAAGTATTAAGTGATAAATAAACCATTAGAACATCAAGAGGAGAACATAATATGAAGAAATTACTGACACCTGCTATTGCCTTATTAAATCGATTTTCATTCTCAAAAAAGTTCCTACTACTGTTTGTTATTATCTTCTCGATAGTAGGCGTATTAGTTGGAAGTGTGGTTGTGAAAATTAATAGTGAGCTCTCATTCGTAAAACAAGAGCAAGTTGGTACCAAGGTGTTGTCGGAATTATATCCATTAATTCAACTAACACAGCAGCATAGGGGATTAACAGTTAATGTGATCTCAGGAGATCAATCAGCAGAGTCCAAGCTACAAGAGGTTCGAGGAAAAATCACAACACAAATGGATTCTTTTCAAGCAGCTTTGTCTAAAGAAACTTCTATGGAAAAAGTAAGTGATGATGTTAAAAGTGTTGTTCAAGAATGGGAAAAAACTAAAGATACAACACTTA
The DNA here is from genome assembly GCF_048059995.1 of Metabacillus sp. YM-086. Classification (NCBI taxonomy): domain Bacteria; kingdom Bacillati; phylum Bacillota; class Bacilli; order Caryophanales; family Bacillaceae; genus Metabacillus; species Metabacillus sp. YM-086. The sequence continues at coordinate 119,648 of NZ_JBLUOI010000008.1, forward strand.
CTATGAGTGTTGGAGATTCAGTTGCACAGCACAATCAGTTGATTTCATTAATGCTCCAAATGCTTCTGGATATTGCAGACGAAACAAATCTTACTCTGGATTCAGATCTTGTTAATAACCATATGAATAATTTATTAGTTCAAACTCTACCACAAATAACAGAATTCATGGGGAAATCAAGGGCTGTTGGAGTTGGAGTTGCAACTAAGCAAACGATGACAGAGGATGAGCGAATTCAACTAATTTATTTAATGAGGATGATGGATGAATACATCATTACAGCAGACAGGACTTATCAAAGAATCTTTGAACTAGATCCTTCCATAAAAGACTCAATGGGACCGTATGTAACAGAGTCAATTACAAATGCAAAAGAAATTGTTGAGATTATTAATAAAGATATACTAGAAGCATCAAAGATTACAATAGAACCGAATGTTTATTTTGAAAAAACAACGATGACGATTAATAAGATTTATGAGTTATTATCGTATCAAACTGATGGATTAGATAAAGTTTTAGATGAAAAAGTAATTTCACTTAGTACTGAGCGTTTCGTGACAATTGGAGCGGCAATCTTTGTGTTACTTATCCTAATTTACTTAGTTACTGGTTTTTATTTTGGAATAAAAGATTCGGTGCGAAAAATTCAGCATGCGACAAACAAAATTGCTCACAAGGATTTGTCTGCAACACTTGATATTACCTCAAAAGATGAATTTGGGATGATTTCAACTTCTCTAAATTCAATGATTGTTGCTGTAAGAGAAGTTATCCAGAATAGCCAGCAGGTTTCTCAAGAAGTTGCCTCAGCTAGTCAAGAGTTGCTTTCAATTACAGAGGAAACAACTCAAGCGACAAATACAATTACATCTTCTGTTGAGGAAGTTGCGATGATTGTTGAGCAGCAGTCGACTCAATCTAAGGATAATGTTGAATTAGTTCAAAACCTTTCAGAGAAACTAAACTCAATTTCTATTGTTACATCTGAAGTATCATCTTCCTCTACTACTTCAGCGGAGGAAGCAGAAAAAGGGAATCGTACTGTAAATGAGACGATTACACAGATGAAGGTCATTCAAGACGCAGTAAAAAGAACGTCTGATGTTATTCAGAGATTGGGAGAAAGATCAAATGAAATTGGTTCCATTTTAGACGCGATTACATCAATTGCCCAACAAACAAATCTATTAAGCTTAAATGCAGCAATTGAAGCAGCTAGAGCTGGGGAACATGGAAAAGGATTTGCGGTGGTTGCAGGAGAAGTGAAAAAACTAGCAGATGAATCTTCACAATCTGCAAATAAAATCCGTCAAATTATTAGTGAAATACAAGCTGATACAAAGGATACCATGGGAGCAATGGAAGGTGTGGCTGCAGAAACAAACGAAGGAATGAACTTAGTAGAATTAACTGGTACTTCATTCTCGCATATATTTGAACGTACAAAAAAGGTAGCAAAAGAGATCGAAGAAATAGCAAATTCAGCAAACGGGATGCTAAACAGGGTAGATCAATTATCTTCTTCGATACGAGAGTCAGCGAAACAAACAGAAATAACAGAAGAGAGTACACAAATGGTAGCTGCATCTACAGAAGAGCAGCTAGCTTCAATGGAGGAAATTACTTCCTCAGCTAATGAATTAAGTACAAGAGCTCAACAGTTACATGATATTGTTGAGGAATTTAAATTATAAAGGTGGGTGTCCAGAATTAGAAAACTAATTCTGGATTTTTTAATATTGACATGTGGTAAATTATGGTATAGTATTTTATTGAACAGTGGTTAATAAAGAGTGAGGAGAGTAAAATGTCACCTAGAAAATCAGTGGATAAAGAATTATCAAGAGAAATGATCCTAGACGTAGCCAGAATTCTTTTCGTAAAAGATGGATATGAACATGTTTCAATGAGAAAGATTGCAAAAGAACTTGGGTATAGCCATGGAGCACTTTATTATCATTTTAAAAACAAGGCAGAGTTATTTTATGCACTAGTCGCGGATGGTTTTTTCTTGTTAGATCAAAAGTTAGAAGAAGTCATGGCAAAGGAGCTTTCAAAAGAAGATAAACTAAAAGAAGTATTTCTAGCTTATATTCACTTTGGAATAACCAATCCGAGTCATTATGAAACGATGTTTCTTACAAAAGACCAAGAATTAAAGAGCTTTTTACAAGAAGAGCCTAATAACAGTTTTGAAAACTTTGCACAGGCAGTTCATTCTTTAGTGAACACAAAAATTACACCGAAGGATATTTATTCAATCTTTTTGTCTCTCCACGGCTTTGTTACACATTTCATTTTTAAGGGTCAGGAATATGAGGATAGTAAAGATCTTGCAGAATCGCATATCCAATTAATTTTGCGTTCGATAGAGTCATAATTTTTTTTGGTATTAATTGAACAGTGGTTAATTAAAGGAGGATGAATAATGAAAAAAGCATTAGTACTTGGTGCATCTGGTGGTATAGGGAGTGCTATTACATTTGAGTTAATCTCTCGGGGAATTAAAGTAATTGCTTTTGCTCGGAATATAAAAAAGCTAAAAGCATTATATGAAGGAAACAACCTTGTAGAAATCAAAGAGGGAGATGTTTTTAACTATTCTCAATTAATGGATGCAGCAAAGGGTGCAGAGTGTATTTATCATGCAGTAAATTTACCTTATCAGGAGTGGCAAACAAAACAAGAACCGATGATAAACAATATTTTACAAGTGTCAGAGAATGTTGGGGCTAAACTTGCAGTTGTTGACAATATTTACTCTTATGCTGAAAGTACAGGAGAAAAAGCATCTGAGGAGTATGAGAAAAATCCACAAACGAAAAAAGGGAAAATTCGTTTGAAAATTGGGAAGAAGGTAATGGACTCAAAGGTTCAAGCATTTATAGCGCATTTTCCTGATTTTTATGGACCATATGCTGAAAGTACAGTTCTCCACTATTTCCTTCAGTCAATAATCGATCATAAAAAGGCAATGTTTGTTGGGGATAAAAAAGTACCAAGAGAGTATATTTATACTCCAGATGGAGCGAAAGCACTGGTAGAGCTTTCTTTACATGAAAAAGCTTACGGACAATGCTGGAATATTCCTGGTACAGGAGTGATAACAGGTGAAGAAATCATTAAGATCAT
>NZ_JBLUOI010000009.1:0-31562 GCF_048059995.1 Metabacillus sp. YM-086
TGTATCTTTTAGTTCTTGTACTTCCTCTTTCATTACACGAATAACTTCTTTTTTAGATTGACGTTTGAATAATTTCATAATAAATTCCTCCTGGATTGTTTTATAGAATAGAAAAAAGGACTAGGTTAGACCTAGCCCACTTAATAATTTTTATGATTTTCAATAATGTATTTATTTGCGGTATACAGAATAGAACAGTTAATAATTGATAGTTAATAGAGTAATAGTTAATAGAGTAATAGTTAATAATATATAAAATTTAATTGTTATAAACGTAAACTTTAACACTTTCAGCAAACGTTACACTGTGCTATTAAGTGTACCGCAAAAAAGTACAGTGTTAAAAAATTGATTTTTAATAAGGTAAATCTTCCAATGCAATATCAATTTTTTCACCCCATACAATTTTCTTTTTCTCTTCTTCCTCTTCAAGCATTTTAAGATAATCCTTTTTCTTAACAATTTTAATTTTGTCATATGCTTCAGGCTTATCCTTAAAAGCAATATAATCTTTTGTGCTGTATGTATTTGCCATTCTATCTTCTTTCTTTAAGCCAATAGCAAAAAATTCTTGATTGATTGTAAAGTCTATCATTTTGTAACTTTTCAACATTCCTAAATATTTATCAAGTGTTCTATCTGCTATCCCTGTTTCAATGGCTAAATCTTCAAGTGAAATGTCATAGTCACCGTATATATCATTTTTATGTTTGAGGAAAGCATACAGATAAAATCCCGTACATCCTATATCATCATTACTCATACAATACATGAATACTTCAAAAGGGATATTGTGAGTGTATTCAATCTTATAAAACGTTCCTTCTTCACATTTACCTTCTTCATCCTCAAATCTTGCAAATGCCTTTTCTGGATATTTAATAGTAAAGTTTTTCGGAACACTATCTCTATATGTCTTTTCAATACTGTATTCATAACTGTAATTACGTGGCTTTTTAATTTCCCCATTCTCGTCTTTTACATTATCTACTTCATTAACCAAAGTAAATTCTAATTCTTCATACTTAATCTGATCAGCATTCCACCATACAGGAAAATCTCTAGTTGTAGAGGTGTATTCAATCTGATCAAGTAGACCGTTTTTCTTAATCAAATAGTTAATACTTCTAGTGTCGGCACTATAACCTAATATTTCCTTAATTGTGCTATTACTAATACCATTGTTTAATGAAAATTTACAATATCTATATAACCAAGTGATAAGGTAGTAATATGAGTAAGCAAATGCAATATGTGGTGTATTCTTGATATAATTTTGTAAATCCTCAAATATCTCATTTGGCATATATACATTACTTTCGTATCCTTTATGGTTATTGTATTGTAATAATTCATAGATTTCTTCGTATTTCATGGTAAAACCTCCGATTATATTTAAGTTTTTATATTGGATTAGATTATTTGTTTTGTTGTTTATATTCGTTTAATGCTTGTTGTAAATTGTCATCAACTTGATAAAGAGAAAACATCTTTTGTGATTTTGGCTCAATTGCAACCGTAATAAATTGAACCCCTTTATCCTTTAAAAAATCTGAAACTGCTTTGTTATAGCAAAAGAAAAAGTTTTTATTGTTCATGTGATTTCCTCCTGATTTATGCAACCGTATATTTGAATTTCTTAGTTCCTGTTAATGCAAAACTTATGATATTTTCTTGTAATTGGTCTTTAGATTTAGTGTTGTATGTATCTCCAATAGAAGATTTAAATTGATTTCTTAATGTAAATTGTTGTGTCGGTAGTTCTATTGGAAATGCAAAAAACCCCTGCAATTCTGCAAGGGGTAACTTAGTATGTAAATAACCATCATTATCTAGTTGTATTTTGGATTTAGTTTTGTATTTGGCCTGTAGCATTTCATAATCAAACTTAGTTGTTTCATTAAGTAAGTCTATTAATTCTTCAAAGCCTAGAAGTTTTAAGTAAGAATTATGGATTGGCTTAAAGGTATCATTATAATGACCTAAGAAACTGCTATCCACTGAAAGAAGTAACATTTTACCTTCCTTAGTTTTAGGTAGTGGTAAACCGTAAAAACTCCACATAGTTAATGCAGTAGACATAGCATATTTCTTAATGTAATTACCCTTATGAACCTTTAGAAGTGCGTTAATGTTTGCTGTTTGAGGGTTTACATAGTCATTCTCACCAATTCTTACAACATGATTACACCATGACTTTCCTTTGTGTAATGCTAAATCAATTCCTATTGCTTTTCGTTCGTCTGATTTATCAGCCACATATAATCTGTCAAAGTTGTAAAAGTAATTAATTTCATTTCCTTTCACATACCTTTCAATTGAAGCACCTAAAAGACTGTCAAAATCATCTGTAAGAATTAATGAATTTTGTCCTTGTTCATTGTTAAAACACCATTCTGGAAACTTATCCTTTAATTGTTTTTTCATTTTGTAGTGAAAGAGTTACTCTCCCACTAACCTTCTTATGTAAAAACCTAATAACCATCAAATTCATATTCAATTATGAATTTGACTTCCTCCTTTTAATCCTCGGTAAAATTTATTAATTATCCCTTATAATTAACGTACCGAAGTTAAAAGAAGGAAGTGGTCATAACGAATGTTTCTTTCATTTTTTCACCTAACCTTTCGATTATTTTTTAGAATCTATATACTCTCTATATCTCTTTATTTTTGTATCTGACATTCCACAATCACCTGTCTCATATCTACTTATTAGTGATTGAGAACAACCAATGTAATTTGCTAACTCATTCATTGATATTTTCTTTAGTCTACGTTTTAAGAAATATTCATCCTTTTTGTTCATCCTTTTTTTCTCCTAGATTAAATAGAAAGAGGATAGGAAATTAATTCCTACCCTCTTAATAGTTATGTATAGATTATGCAGTTACTGTAACAACTGCTACTGCTTTCTTAGAACCTACTTTAAGAGTAGATTCAGCAATTACATGTCCTTTTACTGAATCACCTGTTTTTGCAAGTGGTTCAAAGTGTGGCTCACGTAAATAAACTAAATCAACATAAGCGTCATTAAATACAACAATTTTATCGGCTGGAACATGTTTAGAAAGAACAAAGTTCACTTTTCCGTAATTAGTATTGATTGATTCCACTAATAAACCGAAAGAAGTTGTTACGTGGTTGTAACCATATTTCTCTTTATAGATGTTATCAACTTGTTCCTTTAAATCAGCATTAAGGAAAGCATATACTGTACCCTCTGCTAAATCTTGATTCCAAAGATTACGCATAACTTCCTTTACTTTTTCTTCTGTAATTGAACCTGTTACACTAACTGCATTAGTAGGGTCTGCCATCTCAATAAGACCTGATAATTGACGTTTGAAAGGTGTTGCAGAACCATCTGCTTTTAATCCATTAATGAATTTTTTCTCCATGTTGATTTTCAATTCAAGTAAACGGTCATTAACTTCTTCTGCTAATTGGTTACGTTTCATAGCAATTGCAGTTCCACTTAATGAAGCACCCTTTTTGAAGATTTCAAGAATGTTGTTTAGTTCTGCTCTAGCAGATTCGTAGAATACAGTAGTATCCTCACCTTCTAGTGCTGATAAATCTTCCTCATTATCAAGAGTCTTTTCTCTCCATGTGTAAACTGTGCTAAGTGCTTTCTCAATGTTGCCTTTAGCCATTAACATAGATGTAAAAGGTGTTGCTTGTACTCCGATAATTGCAATTTCCTTAGATAATGAAATTTGTTCAGTTTTAGTAAAGTTATCAGATGTAAACATAATATAAATTCTCCTCTAGTGTTGGTCACTACCCAATATTTTTTAATATAAAAAAGCACCATATACAATGTATAAAGTGCTTACTTAAACAGGTTTGCTAGTTTTGTACCAATCATGCCTTTAGTGTTCTTCTCTTGTTCAAACTTGTCATAAGGATTTGTTTGTTTATGATCTGTTGGAACATAAGAATTTTCCACTTTGTATTCTTGTAAGACTGCTTGAAACTTTTCAATCTTTTCTGCAAGTTGTTCAGTAGACTCAACAACAAAGAAATCCGCAAATTTTTCAAGTCCTGCTGCCTTCACTTCAAGAGATACTTCTTTATCAAATAACTCTTTCTGTTTAGTTTGAATTGCTTTTTCATCTTCTGTTAAATCTTTTGGTTTGAACTGTAAAAGTTCATCCCTTTCTAAAACTATTGGATTCAATTCTTGCTCAACCCATTCTTGTTTCATTTGATCAACTTGCTCTTGGGTAAAACTAATTTCTTCTGACATTCTTCCAACCTCCTAGATTATTTATAGAATGAAATAGTCACCTTTCCTCTACTAAGGATAGGTTTGTTGTTATAACTGCCAGCAAACTCGAATATAAATTCGTTCAATTCACTGGCAGGTAAATAGTCATAAAAATAGACACCTTTACTTAATTTGTCGGTGTCTGTAATCGTTATTTCCTCATATAAAGTTTTATCAGTTTCATAAATTTTCAATTTAATGTCTGTTGGGTCAACTGATACACCATCAAACGTTTTAAAATGTACTTTCAATCGTACTGTATCACCTGTTAGTATCATTTAATCACCTCCGAGAATGAAGGATTTACAACATAAGAAACACTACTCATATTTTCCATTTTGACAACGCTAGAAGTGTTTTCTAGTACACTCACATAGGCATTAGGTGTAAATACATTCATAGAGTATAGAACTGTCAAATCGGCTTGTAATGGCTTGACATGAGATAGTAAATTCACAAATGTTTTACTTTTACGCTCAACACTTGCTGAAATAGGATTGATAAAAGTTGTTACAGTTTGAGTACTACTTCTGACACTCCTAGAGGACTTTGTGACGCTTGTATTGATAGGTGATATATAAGTCATAGGAAGGCGTGAAGTCGCTAGAATCCTCTCTGAATCGCTTATAATAGCATTAGAAAATGTATTTAATTGCTTGGCTGACTTCTGACTTTTTCCTACATTTGCGAAAAAGGGTAGACTGTAAGAATTTACGGTAATTGTTTCTATATTAGAAATTGGAACATCACTGAACATTCTTAATGAAGGATAATCTTCCATATACCAAACTGTACTGAAATTCCAATTTGTATAAGTAGATTGTTGTTTCATTTCAGTTGTTGTTTTACCTGTCACACCTGTTCTTGGTGAATTACTTACACTTGCAATTTGGCTATCATAGAAGTTGTTTTCATATATTACAGTTGCTTCAGAAGTACCAAAGAATGCACCAACATTTTTACTACCACTTACTGAACTCTTTGAATAGCAATCTTTAATTATTGAGTTGGCATAATTAATAACCCCACTAAACCCACCTACACTATCACCACCAATTACAGTACAAGCAGAATAGCAATCATTCACATTACCATAGTTTCTTCCAACAAATCCACCTGCATATAACTTTGATGATACTGTTTGCTTTACTATACCTGTAACATAACAATTTGAAATTCTTTCACTTAAAGAATTTAAGGCTATTAATCCACCTACATGATGGTTATTAGATTCAACATAAACATTTTCTAATCCTAAATTTTCTATAATACCGCCATTTGTTCTTGCAATAAAGGCTGTGTATTCTACTGTGCTAACAATTGATAAGTTACTAACTTTATAGCCTTTACCATTCAAATGACCTCCAAAGAATGGATATGCTCTACCTATTGGTGTAAAGTTACCGTAACTACTCATATCAATATCGTTTGCCAATTCATAATAAGCAGTTAAATTATTATTTATTAGATTTAAGTCTTGTGGTGTGCTAATTATGTATGGGTCTGTTTGTGTTCCATTACCTAACATATTAAATCACCTACACTTGAGGCACTTGGATAGAATGAATCACAGTTAATTCGTCTTGATCAGTTTCCATTGTAAAAGGTGTAAATGTTTCTACACTATAAGCACTTCCACCTGTAGCAACTGAATAGATAGCACTTGAAGAAAAAGTTTTAGGAACACTAATGTCACTATCTGAACCTTTTACAACAATTTGTAATTTAAGAGTTTGCTCTCCTGCTGAATGTGTCCATGTTACACGACTATCAGAAGGCGATAATCTTACAATTGCTGCGTTAGTATCATCCCTTAATTCGATATACTTCCAACTGGACTGAATGAAATCTCTTATTGCTTGATAACCACTTGTATTAATTTCTGCCATTATTTATCCTCCTTCAATTGTGATATTTGCATTTCTAAACGTTCAAGTGATTGAACTATTTTTTCTTGTGCAATATTTTGTTTCTCAATTTGTGCTGTTAGTTTGTCTTCTCTTACTTTTGCTTCTTTCCTAGTGTCGATAAGAAGCCATACAAACAATAAAGCAAACAATCCCTGTGATAACCAAACATCTACAGGTATTTGTGTTAAATCCACTGTCAACACCTCCTAAAAATAAATTGTAAAAAATATGAGTAAAAAAATTTTAATAAACATAAAAAAGAGAGCCACTAAATATGTGACTCCAAGAAAGGAAAGGTTGTAAAAATGAAAGAATTTATATTGGAGGATTCTTTCACGAAGGGAATAACCTTCATTCGTGGTCAATTAGATTATTAGCAATTGGCAACTAATGAAAATTACTTGCGTCATCCATACTGATATATAAACCTCTAATGCGTTACACTACCTCTTCCCTTATAGACGATTATCTCTACTGTATGAAAAGTGCTAAAACATTAGTGTTCATGCACATCCAAGATGTTCTATTTTCCTAAAATGATGTTTATTTTCGCTAGTTCCCTTATAGACGATTATCTCCATCTGCTAAAACATGCGAAAAATCTATATATTTCAAAGGGTATAATGTTTATTTTCTCTACTAGAGATGTGTCAAGAGTCGTAAAGTTTTTCTACTTTGCATATCCCCCTAGATAAATACCACTAACTGTCCACGCTAACATTTTAATTTTCTTCCTTTAACGGTTATTCTGTAAAATATACCCCTAAACCTAGTAATATCAGTCACTTAGAGGGTATTGAAAAATATCAAATTTTCACAAGATGTTGATGTACCAATGGTTTGTGGCGTTTCTATTTGTCTACTTTTCACACATACCCCTATCAGGTATATAATTGTTACATCTTTTCTTCCTTTGTAGAATATTATCTAAAATGTGTATTTTGGCTAACTCTCCCAACGATTTGAACGACTATAGGTAACTCCTTATGAAAACAGAATGTTGTTTTATCAAGGGTTAGAAACGTTTCTATTTTCGAACATGCTTTTTCTTCCTTTAACGGATATTCAATAAAAAGTGACTTGAATCCAATAGTACCAACGGTTTAAACGACTTTACTATTTTTGAAATTTTAGAAGAATGTTGATGTACCAAGGGTTGAGAGAGTTTTAAAAACGTGACACTTTTCTTTTCTCCCTTAGAGACCACCCACCATTTTCTCCATTTTACTTCCACTTTCATTTTACCCTTCCTATTATCGATACTTAGAACTCAATAGCACCAATGGTTGAAGCCTTATCTGTCGGAACATTTTTGTCATTTTTGAGCATTTTTTCACCTATCCGTTCAGATAAATACCAATAGGTGTTCTTAACTTTTTTTCTATTCATAGTAACAAAGTTTCTAAATATTGATCTATCCATTGGTAGATATAGAGTTAGCAAAGGTTTCATTTAGGTAAAAATTTAATTTCTAAACTTGGACATATTATTTTTCTATTTTTCTTCTCACAGTAACAGAAAAACTAAAACTTAATTTTATCGTTGTTTAATATAGATTTAACAAGGGTTTCTAATGGTGGTTCTATTTCGTCATTTATCTCGTTTTCAATTTTCTCTATCATAATAACAGGAAAACTAAAAGTTGATATCATACCCATGAAACCTACAATATTTAAGGGTTTCTGATTGTCCACATGACGATTTCTATTTTATAATCAAGTTTTTTAGAAAATCCATCCTCTTCAATGCCATGATGTACTTAGTGTTATCCATACTGATATATAAGATCTATTTCAAACATAAATCTTTCCTAGTTTGTTTTTCTCTATCCTTAGTAACAAGATTTTAAACACATCAAATTCACCCTAGAGAAATCTAGTGTTGATGGTATTTTCTAAGACTTCACAACACATTTTCTAAACTTCGGATTTACACTCCAAACTTCAAAATTCATTTTCTTTTCACAGTAACAGAAAAACTAAAAAACACTGTAACCGTTGGGGGACAAGGGGTTGAAGAGTATTAGAACTTCGAACATCTCTTTTTTCTCTTGACTTGTTTTTGTGGTTTTGGCTTGATTGGTTGAGGGAATAGCAACGGCTGGACAAAGTTGTTGCCTACTGTCAAAGATAAAAAAATCAATGACAATAGACAAGCGACTTGATTGTATATCGGTCATAGTGTCCGTATGTATCAACCCTATTGTCGGAGAATTTTCTTCTCAACAAACCTACTGTCAAAAGTTTGCCCATGACAGGAAATGTGGTTTGTCTTGCAGGTATATCTACCTCAAACTTTCCAACCGAACCGTTATGGTCGTTCGCACCCTTCAGATACTAGCATGAAATAGGGAAATGCTTATTGTATCCTATCCTGTTTTTGTATGCATTGGCACAGTCCTAAACCTGACGAAGTTGATTATAGTGTGTTTATCGGCTACCCACACTGAAACACCTTTCCTATTGGACACTTTCAAACCCTAGTCATATCATAGGTTTCAAGTATATCCTTTGGAAAATAACTGTCATTTTTCAGTAAAAAGACAATACGAAACTAGACCCCTTGTAATCTATTTTTAAAAATTTTATAATAGAGGGGAATAAGGTGTTTCTTATTCAGTTTTTATTCGACAAAATAAAAGCGTGGAGACAGGGTATTGCGAGTACCTTGTCTCTTTTTTGTTTTCCTAAGCAACTATTACTTGCTTTACCATACAATCTAAACCTGCATACAATGACCAACCATCAGTAGACATTGTATTTACTGCTTGATCATAAGTAATTGGATAGTATTCACCATCATTAATAACTTCTATTTCAAAAGTGTCATTTAAGGTAATAAATTCACCTACAGGTAATTCTAAGAAGGCTTGTCCACTATCTACTATTAATGTTCCTAACTGTTTTTGTGAAAGATAAGCGTCAATCATATAAATAGTTTCTTTTAATGATTTCATTTAGTTTCCTCCTTTTGATTAATTAAAAATGACTTTACTTCCTCAACTGTTAATCCAATTTCTTTCGCTTCCAAGAACAATTCCAACCATTCACTTTTAGTTGGTTCAGTCATTAATAGACCTCCTACACTTCTAAGTTATTTAATGGATTGTATCTGTCATTTTGTTCTTTGAGGTCATTTCCCCACATGGCTGCGTATTTTTCTGTAACTGATATATTCGAATGTCTCATTAACTTCTGAATTGCAAATGTACTCATTCCTGCTTGGATACATTTCTGACAAAACGTATGTCTAAAAGTATGACTTGAAAGTCGAACATCACGAAAATTCATGATTTTACTTAATCGTTTAAACACATTCTTTACTGCGTTAGGTGTTATTTGTTCGTTCTTCTGATTAGTAAAAATGTATTCATTTAAATTTCCTTTGAAATGTTGTTCGCAAAAGACTTTATATGCTGATAGTTCTTTCATACATTTTTCTGTAACTGGAATAGTTTCACGTTTTCTGTTCTTACCGAAAAGAGACATAGTTTGTTGAGTGAAATCAATATCACTCCATTTCAATGCACACATTTCAGACAAGCGTACACCAGTACCTAATAAGGTAACGATAATTGTGTAGTCTCTATAAGAATGAAAGGCATGTTCTCTATTTTTTAACCTTCTGTAATAATTCAACATTTGTTTAATGTGATAATCTGTAAAAACATCAATTTTAATATCTTCTCTAGCCTTCTGAATCTTCTTAGCAGGATTCTTTTCAATAACTTCACATTCAATCATATAGTTTAAAAATGCTCTAATACGTTGTAACTTTGAGTTAGTTGTTGTTGCATTGTTACCTTTCTTTTGGCAATAAATTAAATATTTCTTGATAGTATTAACGGTAATATCTTCAACATTAAGTAACTCATTAGTAGTACAGAAATCTTCAAATTGTTTCAAGATTACCTTGTAACTTTCAAGAGTTGTTTGGGAAACATTTTTAAACTCTCTGTCCTCTAAAAAATCTTGTAAAGCAAATTTAACCAACAAAAAAAGACCACCTCACATTTTTAGTGAAGTGGTCTTTAGTTTGTATGGCGGTTATTGCTCCGACCATAACATTTTTTAATTTTTATAAATGGCTCAAACCATTGATACGTATAGCGTGATGATCCGAGAGGGATTCGAACCCCCGACCCCTACCCTGTCAAGGTAGTGTTCTCCCACTGAACTATCGGATCGTTATATAGTTGTATAATAGCTCTTAAAGCTACATATACTATTATATTCTGAAGAACTTTCCAAGTCAATACATCTTGTACCACTTCACTATTCGACTTATTTCCCAGAAAATATTTGAATGCTGTCAAATGGGGCAATATTCCCTACATTCTTGCCCCATTTAGACATCATTCTTATCTTATTTCCCTACTAAGCTTTTCTTATTGAAGGCCCTTTTCTTCAAAATATTTAGCTGCACCTGGGTGGAATTCTAAATTTCCCACACCTTCAAGTGCAGATTCCGGTGTAATGAACTCACCTTTTGCATGTGTGATTGAATCTGTATTTTCAAACAATGCTTTTGTCATTTCATAGACTAATTCTTCATCTAGATCTTTTGTTACGACAAGCATCGCTTTTACTGCTACAGTATTTACATCTTCTGCAATCTTATATGTTCCAGCTGCAACTGTATCCTTTGAGTAGTATGGATATTGATCCATTAGCTCTTGAACTTTATCGTCTGCAATTGGAACAATTACAATGTCTTCTTGAGCTGATAGGGCTTCAACTGCTCCAGTTGGTGTTCCAGCAGTAATAAACGCAGCATCGATTGTTCCTGCTTGGATACCGTCTGTTGACTCATCAAATGATAGATTTTGTGGTTTAATATCTTCAGTTGTTAATCCATGAACCTCTAAAACTTGCATGGCGTTAATATAAGCACCTGATCCAGGAGCACCAACGGAAACAGCTTTCCCCTTAAGGTCTTCTACTGATTGGATCCCGCTATCTTTCGTTGTAACTAGTTGGATTGTTTCTGGATACAGTGATCCAATTGCTTGAATAGTATCAATTGCATTTCCATCAAACATTTCTTTTCCTTCAAGTGCATATGCCGCGATATCTGTTTGTGTAAATGCTAGTTCAGCCTCACCAGCTCTTAATGTTTCCATGTTTTCAGCAGATGCACCTGAAGTTTGAGGTGTGATGTTTGCGTTTGTATTGTCTGTCATGATCTTACCAATTTGCCCGCCTAGCGGATAATATGTACCACCCGTTCCGCCAGTAAGTAAGCTTAAATCTTGTTTTTCTTCTGAAGTATTTTCTGTTGTTTCTCCATTTTCTTCACTCGAGCTTTCTGATTCAGCTCCACCGCCACATGCAGCGATCACCATCATAAAAGCAAGCATCATGACAAACAACAAGCTATTACGCATTTTTTTCATGTTTGTTCCCCCTTTTGTAAAATTGTGTAAAGCGTTAGCTCACTTTTATATATGAGGAAACATTTGGGTACATGCATGAAAAATACGAAAGGTTTATTAAGGTCCATTTTGACAATAAAAAGAGATCGGGCACTTTATATAGTTCCCAACCTCTTTCCACTTAATAAACCTACATTTTAAGTTTGTTATATCTATGTAATTTTATCTGCGTTTTTGCCTATTTCTTAAAAACGTTGGGATATCCAGTGAATCTTCTTGTTGTTCATTATGGCGGCTAAAATCTTGAACAGGTTCTTCACGGTAACTAACATCCCTTTGTATACGCTGGTTTTCAAATTGATATGTATTTTCTCCCCTTTCTCTTTGTGGCTTTGAATTCGTTTGGATAACAGGTGGTGTTTCCTCTTGCTCAATAAAACCAGTTGCAATGACCGTTACGATAATTTCATCCTTTAATTGATCATTAATCACTGAACCAAAAATCATATTCAGATCCTCATGAGAAGCATTAGATACCATATCAGCTGCTTCTTGGACTTCAAAGAGACTTAGATTTCTCCCTCCAGTAATGTTCATAATCACACCTTGAGCACCATTAATTGAAGTTTCAAGCAACGGGCTATTGATTGCCTTCTGAGCCGCCATAGCAGCCCGGTCTTCCCCCTTCGCAATCCCAATGCCCATTAACGCTGTTCCTTTATGGGACATAACTGTTTTCACGTCAGCAAAGTCCAGATTAATTAAACCTGGTATAGCTATTAAATCAGAAATTCCCTGTACCCCCTGGCGAAGAACACTATCTGCTTCACGGAAAGCATCCATTATATTTGTTTTTTTATCCACAATCTCCAATAAGCGATCATTTGGAATGATAATTAATGTATCTACTGATTCCTTCATTGCTTCGATACCGCTTGTAGCATTTTTGGAACGCTTTGAGCCTTCAAATTTAAAAGGGCGAGTAACAACACCAATGGTTAGAGCACCAAGATTACGGGCAATTTCCGCTATCGCAGGTGCAGCACCTGTTCCGGTTCCACCACCCATACCAGCTGTAACGAAGACCATGTCTGCTCCTTGTAACACTTCTTTAAGCTGCTCTTTACTTTCTTCCACTGCTTTTCGACCGATTTCAGGATTTGCTCCTGCTCCTAAACCTCTTGTTAATGATGCACCTATTTGCATCCGAATTTCAGCCTTTGATTGATTTAGAGCCTGCGCATCTGTGTTTGCTGCAATAAATTCAACACCTTCAACTCCATCCTCTATCATTCGGTTAACCGCATTGTTACCACCGCCGCCAACACCGATCACCTTTATTTTAGCGAATTGATCTATATCCATATTAAAATCCAACATCATCTTCCTCCTTATTCATCCATAGGTCTTACTTCAACGCAGACGTGCATAGTACCTCCTTATATGATTCGAAGTTTTCCAGCTTTTTCTGTATGTTCCCTAATTGAGAATTCAGATAGAAGACTCAATAATAGTCATTTATTACAAATTATTAATAACTACAATTCGGGGAAAATACTGAAGCATATCAATATGGGGAGGTTAACAAATTATGGATTCACAAAAATTAGCAGCTCATGAATCTATAGACTTACATGAGATGATAAACTTCAAAACTTTATGCGTGGCAAAATCAAAGCTTATGCAGGGTCTCGTTTTTGATCAAGAACTTAGAGAACTAATGCAAAAAGATGTTGATCAATCGATTCAGGCATTAACTGAGTTACAAGCGATTTATCAACGTGCTCCTTTTGAAGCACCAGTACCAGAAAGCCGCCCAACACCAATAATTAATTGAAAGGAAGGTAGTAGCATTGAACAACGATCATCTAGATCCAATTAATTCGTTACATGTTCCTGAATTAGCAGATACCACGTTTGCCATGGATTTTCTCATGCGAGCAAAAGAAGCGGTACGAAATACAGCTACGGCATTAACCGAAACTGCGTCACCTGATTTAAGAAATATGCTGCGTAAGCAATTAATGCAGAGCATTGCCATGCATCAAGAAATTACCGAGCTTATGGTCGAGAAAAAATGGTTCCATCCTCATGATTTAAAAGAACAATATCAATTAGATCAGCTATCGGCAAAAAACACAATCATGGTTGGAAACATGAACCTATTCCCTGTTGAATCAAATCGAAAAGGGATGTTTGATCGTACACCTGATGAACATTAACATTGGAGGTTAGTTGAATGAAGGCCGTAACCTATCAAGGCATCAAAAACGTTGAAGTAAAAGAAGTAGAAGATCCAAAAATTCAAAAGCCAGATGACATGATTGTTAAAGTAACAAGTACAGCCATCTGTGGATCTGATTTGCATTTAATCCATGGAATGATACCAAATATGCCGGAAAACTATGTAATCGGCCATGAGCCAATGGGTATCGTAGAAGAGGTGGGTCCTGAAGTTACGAAAGTAAAAAAGGGAGATCGTGTGATCATTCCTTTTAATATTGCATGTGGTGAATGTCAATATTGTAAAAGCAATCTTGAGAGTCAGTGTGATAACTCAAACGATAATGGAGATATGGGTGCTTACTTTGGCTATTCAGGTAACACAGGTGGCTATCCAGGAGGACAAGCTGAATACTTAAGAGTTCCGTTTGCCAATTTTACTCACTTTAAAATACCTGAAAGCTGTGAAGAACCTGATGAGAAATTAAGTGTCATTTCTGATGCCATGTCAACAGGCTATTGGAGTGTTGAAAATGCGGGCGTCAAGGATGGCGATACCGTCATTGTTTTAGGCTGTGGCCCTGTTGGCCTTTTTGCACAAAAATTTTGTTGGTTAAAAGGAGCAAAGCGAGTAATTGCCGTTGACTATATTCCCTATCGCTTAGAGCATGCAAAAAGAACAAACAAAGTGGAAACTGTTAATTTTGAAGAACATGAAAATGTAGGAAGTTACCTAAAGGAAATCACAAAAGGTGGAGCAGATGTTGTCATTGACGCTGTTGGTATGGACGGAAAAATGACAGACATGGAATTCCTAGCTACAGGATTAAGACTTCAAGGTGGAGCAATGAGTGCACTTGTAATGGCTGCTCAAGCTGTTCGAAAATGCGGAACCATCCAAATTACAGGCGTTTATGGTGGACGCTACAATGGTTTCCCATTAGGAGATATTATGCAACGTAACGTAAACATCCGCTCTGGACAAGCCCCAATGATTCACTTAATGCCATACATGTTTGAACTCGTTTCCACTGGCAAAGTTGATCCCGGTGATGTTGTCAGTCATGTACTACCACTAAGTGAAGCCAAACGTGGTTATGAAATTTTTGACACAAAAACGGATAATTGTATCAAAGTTGTATTAAAACCATAACAAATGGAGGAGAGCAGTCATGGACTACGCATTACACGAAGTTCTTGAAGTTCAAGAAATGGCGGCATTCAAAACAACCTGCTTAACAAAGTCAAAAACAATGAGAGCACTAGTATCCGACAAAGAACTAAAAGACATCATGCAGCAAGATATTACAGTGTCAACCCGTCAATTAGAGGAATACTCCTCCATCCTATCAAAAGCAAAGCCAAAGTATTAGTTAGGAGATGAACTATACATGAATACAATCATTGAAAGTATAACTGGGATGAAAGCCTTAACAGACCAAGTTGTTGCAATGGACTTATTAATTTCTGCTAAAAGTGGAGTAAGAAACTATGCAATGGCCCTCACTGAATCAGGCACACCCGAAATCAAACATACCCTTACTCGCCATTTAGAGGAAGCACTTGATATGCATGAAAGAATCTCGAATTATATGGTGGAAAAAGGCTGGTATCATGCATTTGATACGAATGAACAAATACAGTTGAATTTAAAGAATATGGAGACGGCGATGAAATTACCGACTCTCTAGTTTTTAAAAAATAGGGAGCTGTTTTGATTAATAAAACAGTTCCTTTCTTGAGTTCAAGTGATAAACTCTCCCTTTATTTTTGCCAGTATGTGTGAGATTTAGAGAAGTGAGTAGTTTTGTGCCCACATAAATAGAGGGTACTTGTAAAAAGTCTCTTAATTGGCTATTTGTAATCTGGTCAATCAATAAAGAATAGTCCTTTAAAGCTTCGATGTGAGCGTCTTTGGAAATATGTGTACATGATGGACATATCCATTTTCCCCGTTTTATGTTCATGGGTAGGCTCGTGCAGTTTGGACAAATAACGCCTTTTAACACTTCATTTTCGGATATTTTATACTGTGAGAGAATGTTGATGGAAGGCTCTGTGTGACATTCTGAGATAAGGTGACCTATTTTTAAGAGTTGTTTTTGTGTAAGAATATTTTTATCATATGTCTTTTCGAGTTTAGACACTATTTGAGGAAGCTTTGCACTGTGGATAATCTTATGATAAATCTCATCGTTTTGATGAGAAGTCTCTAAAATTGTACGAGGAGAACTAATAATTACTAGTGGAATAATGGGGATGTTTTTATATTTGTTTTGGATGAGCCACTTTTTAAGTTGGTGATGCTGTCGATTTACCTGCATGATCGGATCAGGAAACGCTTCTCTTTTGTCTCCTTGAGTTCTAATTAGCTGGTTGAAGTTGCGATCAAAAAATAGGGTACCAGTTATATTCTTCACTTCTAAAATGAGAAGTAATCTTCTTGAAAGAATAAGTATGTCTATTTGAAAAAAGTGATCACCGATTTTGAGCCTTACATCATGTAAAATATGATACATTCCTTCAGTAAGAAAGCTTAAAAAGTAGTCTATACTTTGTTCCCCTTTAAAACCTGCTGTTTTTTTGGCAAGATCCTCCTTTATTTGTGCTTGTTGCGGATGGTTTTGCTTCAATCTCCTTTGTAATGCTTCTAAACTTAATATTGAGACCGGATATTTACGTGGTTTTACAATCATTTCTCCACTCCTTTCGTTTTATATCTAATTCGCTACTGTCCTCTAATCTTCCTTTAGGCACTTATTTGACGATTTTGGTATTTTATTTGAAGATTTCTGCCTTTTATTTGCTATTTTGAGATTTTATTTGCTAATTTCATCATTTTATTTGATGAAAAGAACAAAATAATAGATTTTCGACAAAAACCGACACGCACCCCACAAAAAAACTGACTCCACATAGAGTCAGCTCTCAAATTTACACATTCACATTCTTTTTTGCACCAGCAGGCACCTTCTCCAAAGCTGCAGCAAAGTCTTTCATTAAATCCTCAACCTTCTCAAGTCCAACACTTAATCTCAACAATCCATCTGAAATGCCACGCTTTTCACGCTCTTCCGGAGGCATTGCTGCATGTGACATTTTCGCAGGATACGATAAGATCGATTCCACTGCACCTAAGCTAACCGCAAACACTGGAAGCTCCACATTTTCAACCAATGTCTTAACCGCCGCTGCGTCAGCTAATTTAAAGGACAACACTGCCCCTGGTCCATCTGCTTGATAGTTTTGTGTTTCATGACCTGGGTGGTAGCTCAAGCCTGGATAATACACCTCTTCTACCTTCGGATGCTCCGCTAAAAATTCAGCTATTTTTAAAGCAGATGCTTGAGACTGCTGTAAGCGTACATGCAATGTCTTTAAACCACGAAGAACTAACCATGCGTCCTGCACACCAAGAACGGCACCAAATGCATTTTGCAATTTATACAAGCGGTCTCCCAGCTCAGGATCCTTCACAACAGCAAGACCTGCAAGTACATCACTATGCCCCGCTAAAAACTTCGTTGCACTGTGTAATACCACATCCACGCCTAACTCCAAAGGTCGCTGCAACTCAGGTGTTAAAAATGTATTATCTAAGAAGGTTAAGCAGTTATTTGCCTTCGCCAGATTCACAATCCCCTTAATATCCGTTACTTTTAACAACGGATTCGAAGGTGTTTCCATATAAATCACCTTCGTATTCGGACGAATCTCAGACGCAACTTGATGAAGATCTGTCATATCTACAAATGTATGCTCAATCCCAAATCGAGTTAAAACATCTGTAATAATACGGAAAGTTCCACCATACACGTCCTCTGTTACAAGTACATGATCTCCTTGTGATAACAATAAAAACGCGGTAGAAATAGCTGCCATACCAGAAGAGAACGCCAATCCACGAGATCCACCTTCTAGCTCCGCAATCGCACTTTCCAACGCTTCACGCGTGGGATTTCCTGAGCGTGCATAATCATATTTCCCAAATTCATCAATATCAAATTGATGAAAAGTAGAGGAATGATGAATCGGCACACTTACCGATCCTGTGCCACGATCAACCTTTGACTCGTTATGAAGTAGCTTTGTTTGAAATGACCAATCATGATTGCTCAACTGCTTCCGCTCCTTTCATTGCATGAAATGCTTGTGTTAAATCTTCAATAATATCTTCTGCATGCTCAACACCTACTGAAAAACGTAGCAGCTTGTTACAGACACCATTTGCGATTCGAATCTCTTCAGGAATATCCATATGTGTTTGCGTAGCTGGATACGTAATGAAGCTTTCGATTCCACCTAGACTTTCTGCAAAAGTAATTGTTTTCAAGTTTTTCAGGAACGGATTTACCCATGCTTCATCTTGTAAACGGAATGAAAGCATTCCACCCTTACCAGGATACAGTACATCAAGTACAGCTTCATGCTCTTCTAAAAATGCCGCTACCTTTTGAGCATTTTCTTGATGCTGTCTCATACGAAGGGATAAAGTTTTCATCCCTCTCATTAATAACCAAGAATCAAATGGGGATAAAACTGCACCGATTGCGTTTTGATGTTGGAAGAATTCATCACTTAATTCCTGACCTTTTGTTACAACCAAGCCTGCAAGAACATCGTTGTGTCCTCCTAAATATTTCGTGGCACTATGGATCACAATATCCGCTCCGTCTAAGATTGGCGTTTGAAGAAGTGGTGTATAGAAAGTGTTATCAACAATCACGAGTATGTTATGCTTTTTTGCAACTGCTACTAGTTCTTTAATGTCGGCTTCCTGCATTAATGGGTTTGTAGGCGTTTCAATGAATAGAGCCTTTGTATTATCATTAATCAATTTTTCCGTTTCAACGGGATTTGTGAAATCATCATATTGAAATGATAATCCATATTTTCTCCATTCTCTTTCAAAGAGGCGGTATGTTCCACCGTAAAGGTCAGAAGAAACGATCAGTTCGTCTCCGCTTTGGAAGAGGGCCATAATTGTTTGAATCGCGGCCATTCCTGAGCTGAAGGCAAAGCCACGGTCGCCATGCTCAAGGTCTGCGATTGCTTTTTCGACTAAAAGTCTTGTAGGATTTCCTGTACGGATATAATCAAATCCAGTAGATTCTCCAATTCCTGCATGACGATAGGCTGTTGATAAATAAATTGGCGGGTTAACTGTACCTGTAACATTTTCACTGCGGTTTCCGATTTGTGCTAATTTCGTTTCAATTCTTTTGCTCATGTTTGTCACTCCTAAGATTTAAATTTAACAATATGTACATGAGAGAAAGCGTACATGTTTTAAAAAAAGCAAAATAAAAAGTCTTCCTCGTTAAGAAGAAGACTGTGTCGTTAAGTGCGCTTCTTCTTATCTCTCAAGCATAAAGCTGGTGTGGCTTGCTGGATTTAGCACCTTGGCACTCGCAGAAGTCTTTGTATGGTGTTGTTAATAAGTAAACTCATAATTAGTGTTGTATAGCTTTTTCACAGCACGCAAGTGCTTGCGGCTTGCTCTGCAAACCTCGACAGAAAATGAAAAATGCCTGTTACAAACAAGAGCACTTTGTTCCATTCATTTTTCATTTCCTGTCGGTGCTGTGAAAAACTTACTTAGAGTTTATCTATCATCAATCCACCAGATCTTCACTCGTTATGAACCGGTTGCTGAGGCTTCATAGGGCCAGTCCCTCTGCCTCTCTTGATAAGAAATATATGAAATTTTTAAAATGTTTAACTTTTTATTACTGTACCTTATTCAAGTGGAGAATGCAATAGAATTATTGTAATAGTTTGATATCTTCGATTATTTTTTCAAATGGTACGTTAGATACTCCATCGTATTGTTCTAGAATTTGACTGCCTTTCATGAGAAAAATCGAAGTACTGTGTACATATTGAGTTGAGCCTTCGAGCTTTGCAGCGGGTGCTAAGAAACTTATATTAGTAAAAGATTCAATGTCCGCTTGGTCATAGCCTGTTAAAAAGTTCCAAGTTTTATAATCCGCACCAAATTGATCTCCAAACTTTTTTAATACTTCTGGTGTATCATGTTCAGGGTCAATGCTGAAGGAAACTAATTCTGCTTCTATTTTTTCATCTTGTAACTGCTCTTGAAGTGTCGCAATGTGAGCAGTCATTGGAGAGCAGACAGTATCACAATTTGTAAAAATAAACGTCGCTACCCAGACCTTCTCTTCGTAGTCAGACATCTTTACAGCTTCTCCGTTTTGATTTACGGCTTCTAGTGGCTCTACAGTTCCATTTAATGAAAAATGCTCTTCTAGGTTGATAGACTGAGAACAGCCTACCAACGCTAAAACAGCAATAACAATTGATCGTATATTTTTCACGATAGATTCCTACTTCATTAAGAATGAAGTGTCGATTAGATCACCGAATTCTGGCTTTTCTTTTAGGAATTTTAATTCATATGAAGAGTTTGCAAATTCTTGAACAACATCTGCGTTTACTTCTGTTGTGTATGTTACACGCTCCCACGCGCTATCAACGATCGCTGGGTCTAATTCTTGATCTGTGATGTCTTTGATTGCTTTAATCGCGATATCACGTGCTTCTTCGGGATTTTCGTTAATAAAGTTAACGCCTTGCTCATGCGCTTTAACGATATTAGCTACAAGTTCTTTATTTTCTTCAATTAGCTTCCCGCTTGTTACTAACACTGTATTAGGTAATGTTGTACCGTATGAAATTTCATCTGTATCAACAATGATTTTTGCACCATCATTAACTAATTGTGATGCCCATGGCTCTGGAACAGCAGCTAAATCTACTTTACCTGATTCGAACATTGCTCCGTATTGAGCTGGGTTTCCTGTTACATGTTTAAGAGTTCCACCGATACGTGCTGATGTAATTCCTAAATCTTTAAGAAATGTTTCCATTTGAACATCATGTGTGCAACCTACACCAGGTGTGATGAACGTTTTACCTGAAACATCCTCAACTGATTGAACACCACTTTTAGCTGATGCAACAACTACTGTACCACCTGAAGATGCACCTGCAATAATTTTCACATCAGCTCCATTAGCATAGTTGTTCATTACTGGACCTGGTCCTACTAGTCCTGCTTGTATTTCACCTGTTTTTAAAGCCGTCATAAATGCTGCTCCGTCTGGGAACGTTTTGTATGTTACTTTTACGTTTTCTCCAAGAGCTTCTTCATAATACCCTTTTTCTCTAGAAATCATAGCTGGTACGTGGTCAATGTTTGGAAAATATCCAATCACTACCTCTTCTGTACTACCGCTACCGCTTGTATTTGATGATTCACCAGTTCCACAAGCTGCAAGGACACCTACTAATAAAATCGAAATAAGTGCAAATAAAAGTCCTTTTCTCATGATGTAACCTCCAATTAAAATTATGATTATTAGTTAAAAATAATATTTTTACGCTTGAAGCTAGAATCCGATTGGCGACACACCAATGACTTATTAAAAAAGTACCTTAATTATCTAAACCCCATTTTTTCATAACGTTTTTCTCAATACGTTGGAAAAAGAGTAAATCTACAATAACACCAATGACCATTATCATGATCATAATGGCGAGAACTAAGCTCATATCACCAAAATCTGATGCGAACTTTAACTTATACCCAAGGCCTGGGCCTGTACTTAATAATTCAGCTGCCATTAATGCTCTCCATGCAAATGCCCAAGCAAGTCTTATTCCTGTTACAACATAAGGGATAGATGCTGGAATCATGACCTTCCAGAACAGGCTCAAGCCTTTATAATCCATCGTTTGTGCTGCTTTTATATAAAGTGGTGGCACATTTTTAATCCCTGTTCTCATGTTAATCGTCATTACAAGTGTTGCACCTAAAACGACGATAAACGTAACAGCTGCTTCATTTAACCCGAACCACATGATCGCTAAAGGTAACCAAACAATACTTGGTACAGACTGTAAAGCGATAATTAATGAACCTAATGTTTCATCAAGTGTTTTGGATTTAGCTAAAGCTACTCCTAAAATAAGTCCTAAGATTAATGCAATTACTAATCCAATCGCAAGTCTTTTGAAGCTTGCGACTAGGTCATAGACAAGTGTTAAATCTAAAAAGCCTGTATACAATGAATTGAAAACATCTGTAGGGGCAGGGAATATTGCAACGGAAACATCAAGAAGCTTTACCGTAGCCTGCCATACAGTTAAAAGAATGACGTAAAAAAGGATTCGTTTAACGACTGGCTGCATATTTCTGCTCCTTTTCTATTACTTTATCTATTTCTGTTTTTAATAAATTCTTAATTCGTTCTTCGTAAGCTAATAGCTCCTCTCGCGCTTGTTCACGTGGACGAGGAAAGTCAAGCTCAATAATATCAACAATTCGGCCTGGCTGTGTTCCCATGACGACAATTCTGTCAGAAAGCTTTAATGCTTCATGAATGCTATGTGTAACGAAAAGAATGGTTTTTTTCGTTTCTAAAAACACTTCTTCCAAGACTTCATGAAGTCTTGAGCGTGTTTGTTCATCAAGCGCACCGAATGGCTCATCCATTAGTAATAGAGCTGGATCCATCGCTAGTGCTCTCGCTATGGAGACACGCTGCTGCATCCCTCCTGAAAGCTCATGTGGTGAATGCTTTGCATACGGACTTAATTGCACAAGAGATAAAAATTTATGAGCCCTTTCTTGTGCTTCTTTCTTGGAAAGCTCCTTGCGAAGAGGAAACATCACATTTTCTTCTACCGTTAACCATGGAAATAATGCAGCTTGTTGGAATACCATGCCGCGTTCTTTACCAGGTCCTTTTAGTTTTTTCCCTTGCAAAACAAGCTCACCAGAAGTTGCCTGTGTTAAGCCTGCAACGATGGAAAGCAAAGTTGATTTTCCACATCCTGAAGGACCAAGGATCGAAACAAATTCTCCTTCTTTCACTTGTAAATCTATATTTGTTAAAACCGTTTCTTCTTTGTTATCACGGTTTTTGAATTGTTTATTAACATTATTTATGGATAAAAACACTGATATCACCTACTTTTTTAATTCATATCTGTTTTATCGGATTTACTTATTATAGTAGGTTTGGGAAATAAGTCAATGGAAAAATTAGTATTTCCCTGATTTTCACCAAAATAAAAGACCGACATGTAAGTCGGCCTTGTTTAAGTTATTTCTTCTTTTCATCATAATAATTAACAGCATACATAGAACCTTCAGCTACCATCGTATTATCTTCAATATCATGTGGATCCGGGTGTCCAGATTTCTCCATAACCTGTTTGTCTTTATTCATCGAATTAATGGCTTTATTTTTCATCATTTGCATGGAAGAGATGAATTTGTTCTTTCTTTTTTCTTCCTTTAATAAGTAAGATGTAACCCCTATTGTGGATAGTGCAACACCGGATAAAACCACTTTGCTTGATTTTTTCATTTGTGATTCTCCTCTCACTTTTATTAATAGGTCTTACTTGGAAAATACCCTTGTCCGACATTTTTAAACATTTTTTTCTCAGGAAACATAATAATTATGCTTTTTTAAGGATGAATGAATCGTTGCGTGTTAAAATAAAAGGGGTTTCATACTTGTTTTAGGAGGGGTAATCATGAGTAAGCAAACAGGTATTATTAAGGAGCACTCCTTTTATTCAGAAGCACTTCAGGAAGAACTAACATTGCTCATTTATCTTCCAGAGAATTATTCTCCATTATATAAGTATAGTTTATTGATTGCACAAGATGGTCAGGATTACTTTAAACTCGGTCGTGTTGGTAGACAAGTCGAGGCTCTAGTTAAAGATGAAGAAATAGAAGATGTGATCGTTATTGGCATTCCTTATAAAGATGTTCATGACAGAAAAGAAAAATACCATCCGAATGGTAGTAAGTTTAGGCAGTATGTACGTTTTCTTGCGCATGAATTAGTACCATATCTCGATTCCGAATTTCCAACATACCAAATCGGCTTTGGTCGTGCGTTAATTGGTGATTCTTTAGGAGCAACCGTTTCCTTATTAACAGGCTTATCGTATCCTAACACTTTTGGAAAGCTCATTCTTCAATCACCTCTTGTAAATGAAGATGTCATGAATGCTGTTGAAGAATTTGATTCTTCCTCAAAACCTATGATTTATCATCAAATTGGCAAGAAAGAAACAGAGGTACGAACTACTGATGGTATCATTCAAGACTTTCTTACACCGAATCGACAGCTGTCCCAATTGATGTCTGAAAAGGGTTTTTCATATACGTATGAAGAGTTTGATGGGGATCATACTTGGAAGTATTGGCAGCCAGCTTTAACACCTATACTCAAGCTTATGTTCGAATAACATCGTACATATGTTTATTTTTAAAAATTTGCTATACTAAAACTATAATGAACTGTTTAGGAGGGAATATCATGAAATACGGAATCGCCCTTTTTCCATCAAAAAAATTGCAGGACTTAGTGAATTCTTATCGTAAACGATACGATACTCACTACGCATTAGTGCCACCACATGTTACATTAAAAACGGCTTTTGAAGCAGAAGACGAAGAAATAAAGGTTATTGCGAAGGAACTTCGTAAAGTAGCTGACGCAAGTGAACCAATCAAAATTTCAATTAAAAAGGTTAGCTCTTTTGCACCTGTAAACAACGTGATTTATTTAAAAGTAGATCCAACTGATGAGCTTCAAGCTCTTCATGAAAATTTACATACAGGTTCATTAAGCAGTCAGCCTGAATATGCTTTTGTCCCTCATATTACACTCGGACAAAATCTTTCAGATGATGAACATTCAGATGTTCTTGGCAGCATTAAAATGCTCGATATTCACCACGAGGAAGTTATTGACCGCTTCCACCTTTTATATCAACTAGAGAACGGTTCTTGGACTGTTTATGAAACATTTTTACTTGGAAAGGAAAGCGAATAATTGGAAATAAAACAAGTAGCAACAAGAGATGAACTAGAAGATGCATTCACAGTAAGAAAAATTGTGTTCGTAGATGAACAAAATGTCCCTGAAGAAGAGGAAATTGACCAATATGAAGATGAAGCAACACATGTTGTTTTATATGATGATCAAGAAAAACCAGCAGGTGCAGGTCGAGTACGCGTACTTGATGGTATAGGTAAAATTGAAAGAATTTGCGTGCTATCAACAACTCGTGGAACTGGTGCAGGTCGTAAAATTGTATCTAAATTAGAAAAGATTGCGTCAGAGCAGGGAGTTACTAAATTCAAGCTGAACGCGCAAACACATGCGATACCTTTTTATGAAAAATTAGGTTATGAGGTTGTATCAGATGAATTTATGGATGCAGGCATTCCTCATGTAACGATGATTAAACAGCAATAAGAAGACCCACAGAGAATGTCCTCTGTGGGGACGGTTTTGAAGTACCAAATTAGAAATAACCGTACATTCGAACTTAATAGTACAAATGCTTGGAACATTGTGTCTCCAAGCATTTTTCACATTATTTTGCACCTGTAGTTGTGTTTTCACTAAACATGATAAATAAACGTAAAAATTCCGTTTAAATTCGAAAATACCAACATTCCTCACAAAATAAGGGGAGTTTTTCCGCTTATATGAACCAAATCTTTAGATTTGGTTCAATATAGAGAAGTTAACCGGAATATTTCCCCTTATATCAGCTTTTTAAGCACCTACTATCTAACTTAACCGGAATTTCTCCGCCTATCTATTCCTATACCTCCACCAAAAAAGAAACAATGAATAGCATCATCAGAGTCTTAAATATCAAAAATCCTTTTACTTTCAGTACATCAATCTCTAATTAATTTAGCAAACAAACTCGCACACAGACACTAACTTTTATCTTCCTGTTGAAAGGAAAGCAAAGATAAGCAACAAAAGGTGGAGCCCAAATCAATTTCGAATTGGGCTGCTTATTTGTTTTCTAATTAAGCTTTTATACTCGAAAACCGAATACTTAATAAATTCTCTGTAGGTTAAATCAGAAGTTTACATTCCTTCTTTCTTCACCAATTTCTCCCGATCCTTTAACCCAGGTGGCTGCTCCAACCAGTTATTTTTGATCATAATATCTGCTCCACTTTTTGCAAATTGAGCAATTTCAGCAGACAATCTTTCATAATTCACAGCTAAATCTGTTCTCTGACTTGCCGCTGCGGCAGTAGCATAATTCCCTGTTCCTGCTGCACTAAGTAGAGACATATGAAACATCATAATTTTATCTGAGTATGTTTGGGTTGTGGAATAGCTTACACATACATCAGGAGAGCCAGGTGCAATCAAGTCACTTTCATCTAATGCCTCTGTAAACAGCATCACATGTTTTTTTGAAATTTCGCTTCCTCTTAACATAAATTCTTGTATTTCTTTGTTTTGGGAGGTTTGACCAAAGCTCAAGCATAGCTTAGCTCCAATAGAGTTCGTTTGAATATTCATATATAAATGAGATATTTCAATAGCGTTTAAAGGTCGTTTACCGGTAAATGGATTTAACCCGCCTAAATATTTTTTTGTATCCACATAGTCTGTTTCTTCCGGAACGCCAATATAAGGGGCTCTTACAAAGAATCCTTTAGAAACAGCTATTTCGAGAGTAGAGTTATATAATGTGGCTGTTTCATTTATTGCATTCGTAAAGAATTCTCTTACATCCAGTCGAACACTCATTGATAAGAAACCACCGTAAGCGAGCATCCCCACTTTGGCCATATGATTTACATATGTTAAACAAAACGTATCAGAATACAAACGAGGTGCGCTAGTATTAACATCATCCTCTGTAAAGCCATTCGGTATGGCAAATTGTTCTTGTTGAAATAGTTCCTTTAAAAAGTGAACATTTTTAACCGCCATATTATAAGCCAGCTCTACACCTGCTTTTATGTCGGGATCTTCTATGTACTGAAGCATATGCGATAACATCGTCGCCACCATTGTGTCATTCATATAGGATGTCCAAAGAGAAGCAATCTCTGTTGAGGTAAGCTGAGTTGAATTGTGAGACATCTGTGTACCCCCTTAAATAGAGAAAATATTATCCAATAGTGTTAACAAAAACTACCCATTTTATTTAAATCACATACTATCTCATCGATTTTGCATAAAAACGACATGTACGATTATCCTAATCATATGGATCGTGAACGGGGGTATCTAGCATGGAGTTTGGACAAATTACAATTGAATTAGTTTTTGGCTTTATTGCACTTTTCATCATTACAAAAATATTAGGTAAAACACAAATTACCCAAATTACAACGTTTGACTTTATCTCTGCACTTGTACTTGGTGAACTTGTTGGAAATGCCATTTTTGATGATGAGGTTGGAATCTCACGGGTAATTTATGCAGTGGCTGTATGGGGATTATTAATCTTTATTTTGGAGCTAATTACGCAAAAGTGGAGTAAATCGCGTGGACTTCTTGAAGGAAAGCCGACGATTATTATTCAAGAAGGTAAAATATTAAGAGAAAGCTTAAAAAAATGTAAGCTTGATATTAACCAGCTACAACATTTGATTCGAGCAAAAGGCGTTTTCTCAATAAGAGAGCTAGAATATGCTGTTCTAGAAACAGATGGTACGGTCAGTATTCTAAAAAAAGCAGAATATGAAAACCCAACGAAACCTGATCTCCAAGTGAATCTGAAAAAAGTATATATCCCAATTACAATCATAAGTGATGGGAAAGTGATTAAACAAAATTTAGTTGAAGCAGGCTTTAATTACAACTGGCTGGAGCAACAGTTAAAGCAGCAAAATATTTTCAGAACAGAAGAAGTTTTATATGCTGAGTGGCTCGAGGGTTCTGGTTTACATGTTCAATCCTTCTAACAAACAAACTCCCACTTCTAAGTTAGTGGGAGCTTTTCTTGTTCTCTCGTATCATTAACCGGTGATTATTAATTAGGAGTTCAGCCGTATTTTCTTGTACAAGCATGGTAACGTAAGCTGTCACTGCTGTACGAAACAGCATCCATGAAGGAACATTTAGATCTCCTATATCCCACTTTGTACAAATCTCGGCTACTAGTTCATCATGATAAATACCAGCTTCATGCTCTTGTATGACACTCTTTATGGAATTCATTAACTTAAGATGATAAGAAATGTTTGCATCGACTGTTTTGACAAAATCCTCTTCAAACAAACCATGTCCAGGAACAGCCCCAACACAATCTATTTTTTTAAGTTTGGAAAGAGATTCCAATGTATCCTTTGCATCAATAATGAATGGAATTTTATGTTTATGTAACTGCTCTTCTGCAAAATAAGCATCAGCAGCATATAGGACTTTATCAATAAGTAGGCCATGTTGATTGATGCTGTGCCCTGGCAAGGAATAGCATTGAAAAAAAGTGTCGCCAAAAGGATAGGTTGCTTGCTCAATTTCTTCATCAACCCTTATTGGCTTACCTTCTAAAAATTTATTTCTCATTTCAGGCAATGGCTTATTTCCTTGAAAAAGATAGAGTGGTTCAATAATTGGATGTCTAAGCATAGCCGCTTCGAGTTTCGGTGCGTACGTATAAACGTCTACAATGGATTGTAAATGCTCTGCCCCACCGTAGTGGTCAGCATGAGCATGTGTAACAAATAAATGAGTTACAGGTAAATTGTCACCCTGTAATTTTTTTAATACTTTTTTCATCGTTTGTTTGTCAATACCAGCATCAATTAGTAAGCCGTTTTCTCCATTACGTACATACCCAATATTCACTGCGCCTTGAAAATAGTAGCAACTATTGTTAAGTTGAATAAAATTCATTTTTTACCTCTTAAACGTTTTTTTACACATATTCGTTAAAGAGCTTACCTTTTCCTGTAAATGATGAGGAATATTTATTTTTCTTCAATTTTTCTTCTAAGATATCTGCAAATTTCTGCTGATGTTGTGAATTTTCTTCTTCATTGTTTCGATTCAGCTTAATGGCAGAAGTTGGTAAGATTTGTGAATAATGTTGTTGTACAGAGATCGATCGATTTGCGTATTGTGTGTATGTATCTTGCTGAATTGGTAAAATATAACCCATCTTTGTCACCTCTCCCTTACATAAATTCCCTTATTTTTGTTAAGTTAAACCATGTATTTTTACCTTTTCGTTCGGTTGTCATTCTGTTAAGATAGACTTTGTCGCTTATGAAAGTTTGTTTTTTATTATTTTATAAATACATACGCTTTAGCATCCTATTTTATGGGAGGAGGGTCACTATGAATTCTGCAAAGTTGAAAGATGTTACAATCTCCTTGCTTCAATTACCTCGAGAAGATTATCAACGAATCTATGAGTCTTGTTTAAAAGAAGAGGTCACCTGTCAATGTTGTGGGCAGCCTGTTCGATTTTATCTAGGAATAAGCAAATCTCCATATTTTTATCATTCCAATCAAACACGAAATGAAACTTGTCAGCAGCAGTTTCAAGAGTATTACCCAGATCAGCCTGTTCAGGTAAAAGAGCCTGAACTATTATATGAAGAAAAAAACGGATTCCGCATACCAAAATCCCGAAGTGTTGCAACAGTTGAAAAGCCACAGGTAATCAAGTGGCTTCAGCCTAAATACATTAAAGGAAGAACACCGTTTACATTAAAAGTGAAAACACCTTCATCAATAGTAGGTATACCTCTTGATATTGAACAAAAGGAAGCTGTGACAACAATTGAAGGACCACTGCTTATTTTAGCTGGTGCTGGTAGTGGTAAAACCCGAGTTCTTACCACAAGAGCTCTTTATATGATTGAAGAAAAAAAGATCCAACCAACTTCGATCATGCTTGTTACGTTTACAGCAAAAGCCGCACGAGAAATGCATGAGCGTCTCGCCGCTTCTTCATCACTACATGTTAGTCAGTTAAATCAGCTCGTGATTGGTACTTTTCATAGCATATTCTACAAAATCCTACTTCATCACAATCGCGATAAGTGGAACGGCCAAAACCTTTTAAAATGGGATTGGCAAAAAGAAGTTTATTTAAAAAATTCGTGTAGAGAGCTAGGTATTGATGAGAAGGATTTTCCATTCGACCAAGCCATTCAACAAATTGGTTTTTGGAAAAACACAATGAAGTCAGTGAATGATATTCACCCAGCAGATGAATGGGAACAAACAGCATTAACTCTTTATCGGGCATATGAGGATCAAAAGCTACAACGAGGTCAATTTGATTTTGATGACATGCTTGTTCATTGCTATCAACTTCTAAAGGAAAATCCCGATATTCTTAAAGCTTATCAAAATCGTTTTCAGTATTTTCTTATTGATGAGTTTCAAGATATTAATCCTATTCAATATAGGCTCATTCAACTCCTCTCAAACCACACAAGAAATTTATGTGGAGTTGGCGATGATGATCAAACGATTTATAGTTTTAGAGGAAGTCAGCCTTCTTTTATTTTGGACTTCAAGCAGGAATATCCTGATGCCAAAGTGATTCACCTATCCTCTAACTACCGATCAGATCACGAGATCGTATCAACAGCCAATGAGGTTATTTCAAAAAACAAACATCGCTTAAGTAAGAGCATGATTGCTCAGTATCAATCAGAGCACTTACCTGTTACCTTTTTTCCATATGATGAGGAAGAAGAGGCAACGATGATTCTACAAGATATGAAGGAAAAAATTGAAGAGGGAGCAGCTCCTGATGAGTTTGCTGTTTTGTACCGAACTCATACCGGTGGACGAGCTGTGTTTGAACGCTTCGTGCAATCAAGCATTCCTTTTACGATGGAAAATGGACAATCTTCTTTTTATGAAAGAAAAATGGTTCGTAGTATGCTTTCCTATTTGCGATTAAGTATGAATGCAGATGATTCAACAGCGATTGCCGAACTTATTCGGGCACTATTTTTAAAGCAATCCGTTGTGAACGATGTAAAGGCTTTGAGCATTTTACATGATTGCTCCCTTGTTGAAGCATTGTTGCACGTGAATGGTTTGCCGAACTTTCAAAAATCAAAGCTTAACAAGATCATCCCAAGAATCAGCTCTCTAAAAAATGAGAAGCCGTTGACAGCACTAACGATTATCGAAAAAGAACTGGGCTTTACTGATTATCTTAAAAAGCAAGGAAACGAAGGAAATACGATGGAAAAAGGCTCAGATGACTTGAATGACCTAAAAGTTGTCGCAAAGAAATTTTTAACCATCCCAGATTTTCTTCAACATATTGATCACATGACCGTAACTCAGCAAGCTTTGAAAGGAAATAAAGACAATTCCGGAGTTCAACTGATGACGATTCACCGCTCCAAAGGCTTGGAATTTAAATATGTGTACGTATTAGGCGTTGTGGATGGAGCACTACCACATGACTTCGCCCTTGAATCTGCCAGAAAAGAAAAATATGAATTTCTCGAAGAAGAAAGACGCTTGCTATATGTCGCGATGACAAGAGCAAAAGAACACCTATACCTATCTGTTCCATCCTATCGCCGAGGACGAAAAGCCGCACCTTCGCGGTTTATTAAGGGGTTGCTTAAGTAGATATATTTTTGAAATAGTGCGATGAACGACAATTTGATCGCTTTTGACTTTTGGTTTGTCGTTCATTGGCGCTATGATTGACATTTCACCTGCTTTCTCACTCTGGTTTGTCGTTCATCAACGCTATGAACGACATTCCAATTGCTTTCTCACTCTGGATTGTCGTTCATCAACCTTATGAACGACATTTCAATTGCTTTCTCACTCTGTAATGTCGTTCATCAACCTTATGAACGACATTTCAATTGCTTTCTCACTTTGGTTTGTCGTTCATCAACCTTATGAACGACATTTCACCTGCTTTCTCGCTTTGGTTTGTCGTTCATCAGCCTTATGAACGA
>NZ_JBLUOI010000009.1:31661-37812 GCF_048059995.1 Metabacillus sp. YM-086
ACATTTCAATTGCTTTCTCACTCTGGTTTGTCGTTCATCAGCCTTATGAACGACATTTCAATTGCTTTCTCACTCTGGTTTGTCGTTCATCAGCCTTATGAACGACATTTCAATTGCTTTCTCACTCTGGAATGTCGTTCATCTACCTTATGAACGACATTCCACTTGCTTTTTCCCTTTCGTTTGTCGTTCAAGTCTACTTATTCCCTTCAACTTGTCCTTCATACCACAAATAATAAAGAAAAGCAGTCCATAATTATTCGGACTGCTTTTCACTGTAACTATGAATCTCCAAACCTAGTTATGTTATTTTTTATTCATCATTTTGGCAATTGTGTTAAAGTCTAGCTTTTCTTTACCATTTACGATGGAATTAACAATTTTATCTTCCATTTCTTTATTTACTGGTTTATTTGCTATTCTAGATACTTGTTGGATGACACCGCGAACTGTTTTTTCGTCTTTAAAGTTTGCACCTTGTAAAGAGTTAGCTAAAGAAAAGATATCATTCATGTTTACGCCAGTTTTGCCTTCAAGGTTTTTAAAGAATTTGCTATCCATTTTCCCGCCTCCTTAATTCATGATATATACTATGGACTTAATTTAAAAATGTGATTGAATTTCAAATTTCTTTTGGGCTACTGTGATTTTTCCAACAGTGTCCTCACCTTGGCCCGTCACCGAAAAAAACACACCCAAAAATGACAAAAGTACGAGCAAGAGTGCTCATACTTTTATCCTTACATCTTTTTAAGATTAGTTGTAATAAGAAGCACCAACAATAATTAAAAGGATGAACAATACAACGATTAATACGAAAGTGCTACCACCACCGTAGCTGCCACCGCCGTATCCGTAACCATAGCCGTAACCCATGCGCTAAGCACCTCCTTTACCTAACTTCTCTACATCATATGTAAAGGAAGGACTTTTGGTTGGACTAATATACATAATTGAAAAGTTTAATTATTTCGCCCCTGCTTTTCCGCTCATCCATTTTTCCATCTGTGATGCAACCATTTCCATCTTTTGCTCAAATTCATCAGCTGTATTATCTAAATTAGTTAATTGCTGATCAACGTTATCATATCTATTGTCTTCATTCCTCTGAATAGAATCATGCTTTCTTAATTTTGATTCCATCCACCGTTCAAAGAGTTGTTCCATAATATCCATTTTTCTCTCCTTCCTTCTCAAGATGGTCATCAAAATAATCAACATATAATTGACCATCTGAGCCAATTTGTCCAAGGAATATATTTGCTACCTGACTATTTTGGGATTGTAGTTTTGATTTGATCCAAGCAATGCTATAACCTGCAGAATAAATGGTTTCTGGTAAGAACTTTCCATCCATGATAACCGTAAGAGGTTTTACCACCTCTGGTCCCTTTCCGAAAAAATCCTCCCATTTTGTTGGTTGTTTTTCTTTTTTCAGTAGCACACTTAATTGTCCACTTGTTTCCAAAACAGCAAACTCTACATCTGAGACTTGAAAAATATCTTTTTTCCTGAGTTGTTCAAGTAAGTCATCCGTACTATATTTTTCTCTCTTCATATTTTTCTCTAAGATCTTTCCACCTTGTATAAAAGTGGTTGCCTTCCCCTCCACTATGTCTCTAAATTTCTTACTTCTAAGTGATAAAGTAGAAATAATAATAGGAAATAAAGCCCAAATTAATATTGATATAAGTCCGTTTACAACATTTAATTCAACATCCATCGTAATGGTTCCAGCAATATCACCAACTGTTATGCCAACAATGTATTCAAAAAACGATAACGCTGATAGCTGCTTTTTCCCGAGTAATTTTGTAATAAAAAATAGACCTAAAATAATGAGTATTGATCGTATAATGACCTCTGTCCAGCTTGGCATGTTGTTTTGCTCCTCGTTTAGTCTTATAAGCCTCATTATTATTTATTTAAATCTGTAAAAATATGTAATATAAAAGGAGCACTTGAAAAATCAAGTACTCCCTTGTTATAAAACTGAAAAAGAAGCTGAAACGGAACAGTTAGACGCGTTTCTTTTTCTTTCCGCAACCGCAGCCACTTTTTTTAACTTTTTTTGGTTTGGAAACAGATACAGATTGGTTGGAATTAGTTGGTCTTCCGGAAGGATTCAAGTTAGCCTTTTTCATGTTATATCCCACCTTCCTATAAAAAATTCTTTATCTTAGGAGCACACCTTCAATATTCATTAGCTGATTGAAAATTGATTACAGCTTGTTAAGGAGGATTATTCGTAAAATAGAGCATATCTTCCTGAAATTTTTCAGCTTCTATATCTCATTTTATGTGTTAATTTCTATTTGTTTCTAAGGGTATTGCCTAATCTATAATTCTACTGAGAATTGATTCTATAATTCCGGCTACTCCAGCAATGGCTAAAATCATTATGAGTGGCTCTGCCCCTTGAGGCCAAACCCACCATATTCCGTATAAAAATGCCGTACACCATACACCTGTACACCAATAACAGCTCAAAAGCTCGCCAATCCATGCCCGTAATCCTGATCCTTTTATTTCAATATAAATCTCATATTCACCATTATCATTCATCTCTTCAACTTCACGATGGAAAGGTTTACGAATAAAAGCAGTAATTTTGTCAAACACAAGTAATCTAGTTAGTCGAAAAGCTGCAAAAGCCAGGATGATGAATTGTAGCCAGGTTGTCATTTCCCCCCACCTCTCAAACAATATCTTTATAAATTATGAAAGTATTTTTCTTTTATGTATGTGTACAAGTTACCCATTGAATTTTTTCTGACATGAGATTTGTCCGATAATGATTTAACGACTCAATATATTTGTCCATCAGCTTTTATCTGAAAAATGGGTTCAAACCTGTATGTTTGACCCATACAAAAGACAGTGCATCTGCATTATATACAATTAAAAGGAAATCACGGCTTAACACACGATTTATGATCCTTCCCTCGGCGTCCTTATCGTTACGGTTAAAGGTCGTGGTTTCCTTTTAACCTCTTATTGATGAAAGGAGTGAGTTTTAATGACAACTAGATGGTCTGCATTAGATGACTGCAAATGCAAACACGAAGATGCAACACAAGATGCTGTTCAAGTGAACGAAACCATTCAAGCTTCAGAAGAATATATTTTCATTAAAGACTCTTGCAATATTGAAGTGACTTCAACTGATACTCAGGTTGCTGTTTCATTACAAGCAGCAATTCAAGTAGCTATTGCCTTGGTAATCAATTTAACAATTGCTGATAGCGACCGCGCAGAGCAAGTAACTCAACAATTGCTTCAAAGCTCTGTTATTAAGCAAGCAAACAAACAAAAACTCATTATCGAAAACTCTCGCGATGTAAAAATCACAACAACTGATACAGATGTTGCAATTTCTCTCCAGGTTCTTATTCAAATTTTACTAGCATTGCTAGTACAAATTGACATCCTTTAATCAATCTGAATGAGGAAGAATTGTTTTGGGCGGCTGGGATTTCCCCCTTACCCATAATGAAATTGGAGGTGAACACATTGTCTAATGAAAAATTAAACCTACAGGATATTTCTTCTTCTATGATGCAGCTATTTGTTCAAGATGTTTTTAATAAGAACAATATTTCAGAAGAAAACAAAAAAACGTTATCTGAAGATCAAAAAGAAAAGCTAAGAAAAGTAGTAGCAGATCTTCAAGCACAAGTAGACGAATTTGTGAAAAATTCCAAAGAAAAGAAAGAGGAAAAGCCTGCAGCAGAAGAAGCACCGAAAAACACAACACTACGTGACATGATGAAAAATAGAAAAAAAGACAAATAAACTAAAAATGGGTAAAAACACCAAGATGTTTGTCTTATACAAAAATCAATTCTAGACATTTAATAATAGTAAATCGAAAGGAGGAATTAGAAAATGCAAGCAAAACCATATGAATGGGTAGCATTAGACCGTCATTCTTGTCATCCAACAGACTGTTATTCTAACAACGAGGTGGCTGGAGCTCAAACTGGTAACTTTTTTGATGACGATGCAACAGTTTCACAAAACGCTGCACAAGTTAGCGAAACAGAACAAATTTCTTCTGAAACAATCATTGTAAGAGATTCTTGTGATATTGATATTACTTCAACAGACACTCAAGTAGCTGTTTCTTTACAAGTTGCACTTCAAGTTGCGATCGCATTAGTTATTAACTTAACAATCGCTGACAGCGCTCGTGCAGAGCAAGTAACTCAACAATTAATCCAACAAGCTGATATGAAACAATTAAACAAACAAAAATTAGTCATTGAAAATTCTAAAGATGTAAAAGTTAAAACAACTGACACAGACGTAGCAATTTCTCTACAAGTTCTATTACAAATCTTAATCGCATTAGTTGTGAACATCGACATTTTCTAATGAACTAAGAAGCAGGGGACACCCCTGCTTTTTTTATGTGACATGCCCATTTACGATCTATATCCGTATGTCTTTTCTTTTTTCCCTTTACCTAATAGCCAGACTTTATTTTCTTCTATTATATATCTTGCTCTGTTGCCAAATGCAGACAAACCATACATACCATTCACCTAAATTCTTTCCCAATGAATTCATCTCAAACTAGACGATTACCCACACCAACTAGTCATTACCCACATAGTCTGTTAAGGACTAAAGTCAATAAATAAAATTAAGGAGATGACTATTAATGGGTTGCAAAGATAAAAGAGACAGAGATAACAATTGCGTATGTGATGCGGTAGAACAAATTTTAGCTGAACAAGAAGCAGTAGAAGAAATCACTTGCCCTACAAGCTGCTACAGCAATTTACTAGGCCCTGTCGCTGGTCCACAAAGAGATACAATTCCTTTCATCCTTTATGGAAAAAAAGGTGAACTCTTTAAAGCATTCGGTAATGTTGGTGGATTCACTGGAGACATGACTTGTTTCCAAACAATCTTCTTCCGCGTTGAAAGTGTAGAAGATTGCTGTGCAACATTATCATTACTTCGCCCAGTAGACGTTGATGGCAATACGCTTAGCGTATGTAATCCTTGTGACGAAGACTTCTTCGGTCTTGAAAAAACTGATTTCTGTATCGAAGTAGACCTTGATTGCTTCTGTGCAATTCAATGCCTATCACCAGAATTAGTTGACCGTGTTGCTGACGAAAGAAAAAAACACCACAGATAAATGTAGATAGATAGACTGCTGTTTTATCAGCAGTCTTTTCTTTTTTATGTCCCTACTACATAAATAGGCGCTTTCCCTAGAACGTTCTTGTACCTATTTTCTTATACTATCAATAAGAACGAATAACAGGAGGGAAGATAATGAAAGATCATTGTGTATGTGATGCAGTTGAAAATATCTTAAATCAACAAAAAGCCGTTGAGGACGAAAAATGCCCTACAAGCTGTTATAGCAATCTTCTAAACCCTGTCAAAACGCTTGGAGATACAATTCCTTTTCTTCTTTTAAATGAAAAGGGTCAGCCATTTCAAGCCTTTGGTAATGTCGGCGAAAATTGCTTTGAAACGAATTTCTTTCGTGTAGAAGGTATTCATGATTGCTGTGCAACACTAAGACTCTTACTTCCACTTGATTGCCATGGCCACCTTGCAAAAGAAATTTGTGACGTGAAAGAATTAGTGAAAACTAGAAACTGCGTAGAGGTCGACCTTTCTTGCTTCTGTGCGATTCAATGTTTATCACCTCGCTTAATTGCTGGATAAGACTTTTTCATTCATAAAAAGTTTGCTCTTATTGAGACATAGTTTAGCTCGAAGCCTGAAGCTATGTCTCTTTTGTTTTTTTTATGAGGTAGGAGACCCTGCTGCGGTGCCTGATTCTTGTCTTGATTTACTTTGACTTTGTATTGAGACAGAAGATCTTCTCTGTACATGTTTTATGTCTCGATTCTCTTTGTATCGGGACATAAACTCTTCTCTGTACTTGTTTTATGTCCAGATTCTCCTTGTATCGGGACAGGAACTCTTCTCGGTACCTGGTTTCTGTCCCGATTCTCCTTGTATCGGGACAGGAACTCTTCTCGGTACCTGGTTTCTGTCCCGATTCTCCTTGTATCGGGACATAAACCCTTCTCGGTACCTGGTTTCTGTCCCGATTCTCCTTGTATCGAGACATAAACCCTTCTCTGTACTCGTTTTCTGTCCCGATTCTCCTTGTATC